>JBEBXF010000237.1:0-5623 GCA_040391725.1 Eoetvoesiella caeni
ATGATGGTCTGGCGCGACAGGAAAAAAGAAGTTTGCATGGGGTCGAGATTGAGCTCGGGATGCTCGTGCGCCAGCAGTTCCAGCAACTGCGGCACATTGGGCTCTTGCTTGAATCCCCATCGCGCCACCACCTGCCAGCTGCTGCGGCCCAATCGTTCCAGCGTATAGCGCTCGTCGAACGATACATAGGGTACGTCGGCGCTTTGCACATTCAAGAACAGAACCTGCTCGTGCAGCACTTTATTGTGCTTGAGATTGTGCAATAAGGCGGGCGGCACCGTATCGACGATCATGCTCATGAACACGGCGGTTCCGGGCACCCGCACCGGCGGGTATTGCTCGATGGCATCGACGAAATCCTTGAGAGGCTGCTGATCCCCCGCCAGGGTCTGATGCATTTTGTCGCGGCCCTGCTTCCAGGTCAGCATCAGGGTAAACAGACTCAGGCCCACCACCAGCGGCAGCCAGCCGCCATCCACGATCTTCAGGGTATTGGACGAAAACAGCAGAATGTCCAGCACCAGGAACACGCTCAGCAGCGCCATCCACAAGCCGCGCCTTGCGCCCGTGCTCTTGCGGGGCAGCACCGAAAACGCCAGCAGCGACGTCATCAGCATGGTGCCCGTTACCGCGAAACCGTAGGCATGGGCCAGGTTTTCGGACGACTTGAATCCCACCACCAGAACCAGCACGGCCAGGCACAGCAACTGGTTGACCCTGGGCAGGTAGATCTGCCCTTCTTCCTTGGCCGACGTGTGCTGGATGACCATGCGCGGCCATAGCCCAAGCTGCACGGCCTGCCGGGTAACGGAGAACGCGCCCGAAATAACCGCCTGCGACGCCACGATGGTCGCCACCGTGGCCAGGCCCACCAGGGGAGCCAGCAGCCATCCCGGCGCCAGCAGAAAGAAGGGATTGCGGATCGCGGCCGGGTCGCCGAGCAGCAGCGCCCCCTGGCCGAAGTAGCACAGCACCAGGGCGGGCAGCACCAGGCCGAACCAGGCGCGCCGGATCGCCGGCCGCCCATAATGCCCCATGTCGGCATACAGGGTCTCGGCCCCCGTCAGCGCCAGCACCACCGCCCCGAGCAGCAGGAAGGCCGTCCATGGGCCCTGGGCGATGAATTCCACGGCCCACACGGGATTGAGCGCCCGGAGTATTTGCGGGGTCTGCACAATGCGGTACGCCCCCAGGGCGCCGATACAGAAAAACCACAACAGCATGATGGGCCCGAACAGTTTCCCGATGGCGCCGGTGCCATGCGACTGCACCACGAACAAGCCCAGTATGATGACGACCGCCACCGGCACCACCCACGGATCCAGCGTATGCGACACGATGCCGATGCCCTCTATCGCCGAGAGCACGGAAATGGCCGGAGTGATCATGCTGTCGCCGTAGAACAGGCTGGCTCCGATAAGCCCCAGCACGACCAGCATCCAGCGCTTGCGCCCCGACCGGCCGCGCGCCGCCAGCTCCATCAGGGCCAGCGTGCCGCCTTCGCCGCGGTTGTCGGCGCGCAGGATCAGGGTTACGTACTTGAGCGAAACCACCAGCATCAGCATCCAGAACAACAGCGAAAGCACGCCCATGATATGGGACGGATCCAGCACGGCAAAACCGCTGAGCGATGCGCGTATGGTGTACAGCGGGCTGGTTCCGATGTCGCCGTATACGACGCCCAGCGCTCCGATCAGTATCGCGGCGCCTGGCGGCCCCGCTGGTTTCTCGTCGTGTAGTCCTGTGCTCATTGGGCTGTCTATCCTTCGTGCCGTGTCAGGTTGGCGCCTTTACGCGGACCTGGAAATACGATGTTGATCCGGGTGCCTGCGAACTCGGGGCGACTGGCCAGGCCCCACCAGGCGCCATGCGCCAGGGCGATTTCGCGGACGATGGCCAGCCCCAGTCCCGAACCGCCCGCCGTGGCCCGGGGCGAACGGTAAAACGCCTCGAAAACCCGGTCGCGGTCATCGGCGTCGATGCCCCGTCCGTCGTCCTCGACCATCAGCGACGGCGGCGTGGCGCCGACCTGAACGCGAATGTACGTGGCCCCGGCTCCGTAGCGCAGCGCATTGTCGATAAGATTGCTCAGCATTTCCTCGAGCAGCAACGGATCAGCGTCGACCCACACGGCATCGTCGGGCGCCGACAGCTGCAGGTCGATATGCTCGGCCCGCGCGGCGGGTATCCATTCCGAAGCGCTCAAGCGCGCCCAGTCGGCCAGATCCAGCCTCTGGAAGCTGTCCTGGGGACGAACCGACGAATCGGCGCGCGCCAGCACCAGCAGTTGCTGGCCCAGCCGTATCATGCGGTCGGTGACCGACTTGATCCGCTGGGCGCGCTCGCGCACGTCGTCGGGCAGATTGCCGGCCAGCATCAGCTCGGACTCCAGCTTGAGCCCGCTCAGCGGCGTCCTGATCTGGTGCGCTGCATGGCCGATGAAGCGCTTTTGCGCCTGCATCGAATCGTTCAGGCGGATCAGCAGATCGTTGATGCGGGTTACGACGGGAGCGATCTCGGTGGTCAGGCCGGCCACATTGACCGGCTGAAGGTCGTCGATGGAACGCTGATTGATTTCGTCCGACAGGCGATTGATGGATCGCAGGCCCGAGCGTACGCCGGCGATCAGCACGCCGGCAATCAGCAAGACCAGCAGAACCTGGCTAAGCAGCAGCACCCAGAAAATATCGTGGAGCACCCAGACCGAGAGATTGATGCGGCTGGTCACGACCCACGTCACGATAAGATCCAGGGCGATGAGGATCAGCACAGGAGGAACCAGCCGCAAGATAAGGTGGCGCGCCAGGGAGCCTGGCTGCAGCAATGCGGCCAGTCGCGCGTGAGGGGCCAGCTTTCCAGCGGCGAGCCGTGACGAAGGGGATGTCATGGGAACAAGGCCCGGATGGCGTGAATGCCGCTCCGACATCCCTGCGTCTTGAAAACGCTACGCGGCACTTTCGACATCGAGCAGATAGCCGAATCCGCGCACGGTCTGTATGCCTGCCCCGGTGCCTTCGAGACGCTTGCGCAGGCGGTAGACATAGACTTCGACGGCGTTCTCGCTGAAATCGGCGTCCCACGCCGACAGCGAGTTGACGATCTGGCGTTTGGTGACCACGCGCCCGGCCCGGCCCATGAGCATTTCAAGCACAGACAGTTCGCGCACCGACAGCGCCAGGCGCTGCCCATTGACTCGCACTTCGCGGCCCACGCTGTCGAATACCAGCGGACCGACCTCGAGCAGCGGCTGCACCTGGCCCGCGCGGCGCCCCGCGCACGCCCCCCCCCCGGCCGCCACCCCGGCCAACGCGCAAGGGGGGGGGTCGTCGTCGTGGGCGCCCGCACCCGGGCGGCAAGCTCGGCGAGCTCGAAAGGCTTGGTGACGTAGTCGTCGGCGCCCGCATCCAGGCCCGCCACGCGGTCTTCCACCCCGTCGCGCGCCGTAAGGATGAGCACGGGAACCTGCTGGCCCTGGGCGCGCAATTGCCGCAGGACATCGAGCCCGCTCATGCTGGGCAGGTTCAGATCGAGCAGCAGCAGATCGTAGGACTGCCCCGTAACGGCGCCAAGCACCGGCTCGCCGTCCTGCAGCCAGTCGACGGCATACCCCTGCCCCATCAGGAACTCCTGCAAGGCGTGGCCCAAAGTCGTATCGTCTTCAATAACTAGTACTCGCATGCCGTGATTCTATATCGAACCGGCCGCTTTGAATAATGCCGGACGATATAAACGAGTTGGGGGTTACAAAGCTGACGAAAATCTGACCGGAATGAGCGGGCATTTCGGGCCCGGAAAAGGCAGGCGGCACAAAAAACAAATCCCCGGCGCCTTGCCGGGCGGTCGGGGATGGAGGCTTGGATCGGCCGGGCAAAACAGATGGGCCCGGCTTGGCGGGCCGCCTATTGCCTATTGTTTGGCGGGGGGATTGCCGCCCGCTGCCGCGTGTTCGCCCGGGCGGGTGATGAAGCCCAACTTCTTCATGCCGGCGGCCTTGGCGCTGCTCATGATCTGGGCCAGGATTTCGTAGCGCGTGTTCAGGTCGGCGCGGATCCGCAATTCGGGCTGGGGATCTTTGCCGGCTTCGGCGGCGAACCGCTGCTGCAGATTATCCATCAACACCGGCTGCTCGTCCCAGAACAACTGCCCCGCCTCGTTGACGGCAAGGTCGATGACCTGCGGCTTCATCTCGACCGGCTGGGCCGTGGCCTGCGGCAGATTGATCTTGATGGAGTGGCTGAGCAACGGCGCCGTGATGATGAAAATGACCAGCAGCACCAGCATGACGTCGATCAACGGCACCATGTTGATCTCGGACATGGTGTGGTTGTCGCCCTTGTTGTCGAAGCTTCCGAAAGCCATGATCAGTCCTTTTTGCCGGCCGCCAGCGAAATGCCGCGCACACTGGCCCTGGGTTCGAAGACCTGCTGCCCGGTGGACAGGAACGTAAACAGATCGTGCGCGAAGGCGTCGAGCTGCGCCAGGTAGACGCGATTGGTGCGCACGAAGGCGTTGTACGCCAGCACGGCGGGAATGGCCACCGCCAGGCCCAGGCCGGTCATGATCAGGGCTTCGCCAACGGGGCCGGCGATGCGATTGATGTTGACGCTATCGGAAAGGCCGATGCCGACCAGGGCGTGGTACACCCCCCAAACCGTGCCGAACAAGCCGACGAACGGCGCGGTGGAGCCGATGGAAGCCAATACGGTGAGCCCGTTCTCGAGCTTGGCCGTTTCCTCGTCGATGACCTTGCGGATGATGCGGGTGACGAAGGCGCTGGTCGAACCTTTTTCCTCAAGCTTCATGGCGCCGTATTTGGCGTGGTGGTTCCGCGCGTGAATGGCGTGGCTGGCCACATGCGCAAACGGTTCGGTCGCACCGTGCGTGGCGATTTCGTTTTCGACCTGCTCGAGCGAGCTGGCTGCCCAGAACTGGTTCAGGAAGCGGCGCGAATGCCGGTGCGTGCGCAGATTGCTGAACGACTTGACGAAGATCAGGTACCAACTGATCAGGGACATGAAAAGCAGGATGCCGAACAGGCTTTTGCCCACGAGATCGCTTTGCGCGATGAAGTGGATGATGCCGCTTTCCGCGGTGATGGCCGAGGCCGAGGCAGCCGCCGAGGCGGTGGCGGCTGCGGCCGGAGTTGCGCTGCCCAGCGCTGCGGCCGCGGGCGCCGCCGCCTGCGCATCGGATGCTGCCTGGCCTACTTGCGCAACAATATGCAATGCGCTGCTTACGAGATCGAACATGGTGGTTCCTATAAAACAAAATCAAATGGAATATCGGCCAATGCGGGATAGGCAACGCCGTTTTCGGTGTATGGCTTGAATTTCGCGCTGCGCGCCGCTTTCAGCGCCGACTCGTCCAGGCGCGGATAGCCCGACGAAGTGCGCAGCGTCGCGTTGGCGACGGAGCCTTGCGGCGAAATCAGCACCCGAACCACGACCCGGCCCGCCTCGCCACGGCGCTGAGAAAGCCGGGGATATTCGGGGTTGGGACGCTGGCCAAGGTAATCGACCCGCCCGATGAGACGCGGCTTGTTGGGGTCGCGCGGCGCAGCCGGAGCCTTGGGCGCGGCCACCGTCGCGGCGGCTCCGCTGGGCGCCGCGGGCGGGACCTCCGG
>JBEBXF010000238.1:0-5614 GCA_040391725.1 Eoetvoesiella caeni
CGGAAGACCTGGGCGGCGGCGACGTGCATACGCGCCTGTCGGGCGTGGCCGACCACCTGGCCGACGACGACGCCCACGCCCTGCAACTGGCGCGCAACGCCGTCGCCAGGCTGAACCTGCCGCCGGCGCCGGTTCGCGGCGCGGCATTCGCCGAGCCGCGGTACGACCCTCGGGAACTCAACGGCATCGTCCCCGCCGACGCGCGCCGGCAATACGACGTGCGCGAGATCATCGCGCGCATGGTCGATGGTTCGGAGTTCGATGAATTCAAGGCCCGCTACGGCACCACGCTGGTAACCGGCTTTGCGCGCCTCGAAGGCATGCTCGCCGGCATCATCGGCAACAACGGCATCCTGTTTTCGGAAGCCGCGCAAAAAGGCGCCCACTTCATCGAACTGTGCTGCCAGCGCAAGATCCCGCTGATATTCCTGCAGAACATCACCGGCTTCATGGTGGGTCGCCGCGTCGAGAACGAAGGCATAGCGCGCCACGGGGCCAAAATGGTCACCGCCGTGTCCACGGCGGCCGTCCCCAAGTTCACGGTCATCGTCGGCGGCTCGTTCGGCGCCGGCAACTACGGCATGTGCGGACGCGCCTTCAACCCGCGCCTGCTGTTCATGTGGCCCAATGCCCGCATTTCGGTGATGGGCGGCGAGCTGGCCGCCAGCGTCCTGGCCACGCTGCGGCGCGACGGCCTGCAGGCCAAGGGCCAGCCGTGGAGCGCCGAGGACGAAGAGGCCTTCAAGCAGCCCATACGCGACCAATACGAGCGCGAGGGGCACGCTTTGTATTCCACCGCCCGCCTCTGGGACGACGGCATCATCGAACCCGCCGACACCCGCTCGGTGCTGGCGGCCGGACTGCGCATCGCGCAAAACGCCCCCATCGAGGAAACCCGCTTCGGTCTGTTCAGGATGTAGGCGGGCCCGGCCGCCACGGCGCATGCTTTCGCATTGTGCCGGCCAGTCGAAACCCGTAGAATAACGCTTGCGAATAATTCTCAACGCGCCCCTTCCAGCGCGCCCTCAAATGGCGTTTTCCAAGCACCGCAAATTCACGGCATGGGTAGGACTGCTGGCCATCTGGCTGGCCGTGCTCATGCCGGCGATTTCGCAAAGCGTGCAGCGCGAGCAAGGCCGGGAACTGTCGCTTTCCATCTGTCTGCCGGGCCAGGCCTCTTCGCAGCTCAACCTCGATCTAACCGCCGGCCCCGATTCCGACCATCACCCGCAAACCGATCACAGCCTGAAGGCTTGCGCCTATTGCGGGCTGCTGGCCGCCCATGCGCCGCTGGCGCATACGGTTGCCGGCGTGCGCGCCAGCATGGTGGCATGGCGGCCCCTGCCTTCTCCTCCCGCCGCCTCGGTCGCGGCGACCGCTCCCGAATACCCCTTCGCGCAGCCTCGCGCGCCGCCTCTTCTGTCCGCCTGAGCCTTTCCCGCCGCCCTGCGCGCCGTGCCGGCCCTTGGCCGTAAAACGTCGCGGGCGCCGCTTTCAGAACTTTTGACAGAAGACCATCATGAACCCTATAGCCATCGTGCGCGCGGGCCGTAACCGGCTGGCGCACGCCCTGCGCCTGGCCGTGCTGCCGTGCCTGCTGGGCGGCATGCAATCCGCCTATGCGCAAACCGGCGATGCAGCCGGCCCCATGCCGGCCTCCCCGGACACCTCTTCCCCGGCATCGCAAGCCGGCCCGGCCTCCAGTTCCTCGGAAGCCATGCTTGCACCCATGACCGTCACCGCGCAGCAGCCGCCCTCGGCGCTGGACCCCCAGCTACCGGTGGCCGTACACGTTACCGGCCCGGACGAGTTGGCCCGGATCAATATGATCAACACCGAGGACGCCCTGAAATACCTGCCCAACTTCGGCATACGCAAACGCTACATCGGCGACCAGAACTCCCTGATCTCCGTGCGCGGCACCAACAACTCGCAAAGCGCGCGGGGCCTGGTGTACGCGGACGGCATGCTGCTCAGCAACTTCCTGGGCAACACCTACAGCTTCGCGCCCAAGTGGTCCATGGTGTTCCCCGACGACATCGAACGGGTCGAAACCTTTTACGGCCCTTTCTCGGCCCTGTATCCGGGCAATTCCATGGGTGCGACCGTGGCCATCACCACCCGCATGCCGACCAAGCTGGAGGCCTCGGTCAAAAGCCAGTTCTTTTCCCAGCATTTCGATCTTTACGGCATGGACAAGGACTTGCAGGGCTCGCAGCAGACAGCCAGCATCGGCGACAAGGTGGGCAATGTGTCTTTCCTGATCGGCGCCGATCACCTGGAGAACACCAGCCAGCCCATGCAGTTCGCCACCCTGAAACCGTCGGCGACGCCCGCGGGCAGCGGCTATACGCACGTCAACGGCGCACAACCCTACATCGACCAATACGGCCAGCCGGGCCTCATCGTGGGCACCAGCGCCGAAGGCAGCGTCAAGCTGGTTCAGGACCAGTTCAAGCTGAAGCTGGCCTACGACATTACGCCGACGCTGCAGGCCGGCTTTTCCATGAGCTACTGGAACCGCCGCTACGACAGCCGGAACGACACCCTGCTGTACGACGACGCCGGGCGACCCGTGTATGCCGGCCGGGTCGATATTGGCGGACAGGCCTACACGATAGACCCCGGCGCCATGGCCGACAGCAACGGACGCAGCGAAAGCGCGCTCTATGGCTTGTCGCTGAAAACCCGCCATGCCCAGGGCTGGAACTACAGCCTCAATGTGTCCAGTTTCGCGCTGATGAGCGACACCCAGCGCACGGCCAGCCTGGCCGGCCCCAACGACGACCCCGGCACCCTGGCCAGCAACCGGGGCAGCGGCTGGAAAACGCTGGAAGCGCAGGCCAGCTACACGCCGGCCGGCCACACGCCCGGTTCGCACCACCTCGTGCTGGGCTACCACTTCGACCGCTACCGGCTGGACAGCGACAGCTTCGCCACCGACAACTGGCAGACCGGCGCCGCCGGAGCCCTGGCCCAGGCGTTCCAGGGCACGACCAGCACACAGGCCCTCTACGCCCAGGACGCCTGGCTGCTGGCGCCGCGCTGGACGCTGACGACCGGCCTGCGCTACGAACAGTGGCGCGCCTACCAGGGGTCGCGCGCCGACGGCGGCGCCACGCTGGACTATGCCCCGCGCAGCCGGAACGCGCTCTCGCCCAAGGCGTCGCTGGCCTACGAGCTGAGCAGAACGCTGACGCTAAGGGCGTCGCTGGGCAAGGCCTACCGCTTTCCCACGGTCAGCGAACTGTTCCAGGGCAGCGTGGTAAGCGGCGCCATCATCAACAACGACCCCAACCTGAAGCCCGAAAGCACGCTCAGCAAAGAACTGGCGCTGGACTGGGACGCGGGCGTGGGTCAGGTGCGCATGGCGCTTTTCCAGGACGACGTCAAGGACACGCTGTACTCGCAGACCGACACCACCGTCTATCCCAACGTCACCAACATCCAGAACATCGACAAAGTGCGCAACCGGGGGGTGGAACTCGACTTCCAGGGCTACGACGTCGGCGTGCAGGGGCTGGATCTGACGCTGGGCGCCGGTTACACGCATTCGACCATCCTGGAAAACTCGCGCAGCCCCGAAACCGAGGGCAATCTGTTTCCGCGCGTGCCGCGCTGGCGGCTGAACGCCGCGGCCACCTGGCACTTCAACCAGGACGCCGCGCTGACCGTCGCCGGACGCTACTCGGGCCGGCAATACAACACGCTGACCAATGCCGACGTGAACCCCGATACCTATGGCGGCTCCAGCACCTTCCTGATCGTGGACGCCCGCCTGAACTATCGCTGGAACCAGCATGTGGAGGCCAGCCTGGGCGTCAACAACATTTTCAACAAGCAGGCCTTCATCTACCACCCCTATCCGGGACGCACCGTGCTTGCCGAACTGAAAATCAAACTGTAACGCCCGCCGGACAGTCACAATACGACAAGCGTTTATACTGGAGCCAGTGACGCATTCCCGAATTGCCCGCAATGGCAATTCGGCGTAAAGTCAGATCAAGTAAAGCCGAATCAACCTTTACCGGTTAACCCGTTTACCCTGCGTAAACATTTTCAATGGGCAACCTGAGTCACCTATGTTCGATATCCTGGTTTACTTATTCGAAAACTACTACACGCCGCAAGCCTGCCCCGATGCGGACGTCCTGGCCCACAAACTGGCCGCAGTGGGGTTCGAGCACGACGACATCGACGAAGCCCTGGGTTGGCTGTACGGCCTGGCCCAAACCACCGAGCAATGCATCGCGCTGGCTCAAACTCCGCAAAGCAACAGCCGGCGCATATTCACCGAACAGGAATACCAGGCGCTGGGCACTGAAGCCATAGGCTTCATCAGCTTCCTCGAAAGCTCGGGGGCCCTGCCGGCCGTGTTGCGCGAAATCCTCATCGAGCGGGCCCAGGCCACGCACGAATCGCCCATTCCCCTCGAAAAAATCAAAATCATCGCCCTCATGGTGCTCTGGAGCCAGGAGGCCGAAATCGACCATCTGGTGCTCGAGGAACTGCTCACCGACGACCACTCGCGGCCCTCGCACTAGCGCCCTCCATCTTGCTGTATTCGTCCCAGGCTCTGCGGGCCCGACAGGGCTATACGGGGCGGTTCGCCCCCAGTCCCAGCGGCCCCCTGCACGACGGGTCGCTGGTCGCCGCCATGGCCAGCTTTCTCGACGCCCGCGCCCACGAGGGCCGCTGGCTGCTGCGCATCGAAGACATCGACACGCATCGCGCCGTCGCGGGCGCCGACCGCCTCATCATGGGCCAATTGCAGGCCCTGGGCATGCACTGGGACGGCGAGCCGGTCTGGCAATCGCGCCGCCACGCCCTGTACCAATCGGTGTTCGACGGGCTGCGTTCCCAGGGAGACGTATACGGTTGCGGCTGCACCCGCCAGGAAATCGGCCAGCGCGCCTATCCGGGCACATGCCGCAACGGCGTGCGGCCCGGCAGGCTGGTACGCGCCTGGCGCTGGCGCGTGCCCGAGGGCATGGTTCATTTTCATGACCGCTGGCTCGGCCCGCAGCAACAAAATGTTGCAAATGCGGTGGGAGATTTCATCGTCAAACGCGCCGACGGCCTGTGGGCCTACCAGTTCGTCGTCGTCGTCGACGACTGGAAGCAGGAAATCACCGATATCGTGCGCGGCGCCGACCTGCTCGACTCCACCGCCCGGCAACGGCTGCTGGCCGGCCGCCTGGGCGCGCCCTGCCCCGACGTCATGCACGTGCCGCTGGTTCTCGACGAACACGGGTACAAGCTTTCCAAGCAAAACCACGCTCCCGCGCTGGACGACGCCGCCCCCCTGCGCACTCTGGACCGCGCCTGGCGCAGGCTGGGGTTCGAGCCCCTCTCCCGGGCGGAAAACGTCGACGCTTTCTGGAGGGCCGCGCTGCCGCAATGGGCCGCCCGCTTCAACATTTGATATATTGAATTAGCGGATCATCCGGCCAAACGGTCTGGTCATCGTGGAACACACGCCCGCCAGCGTCGCAGACAGCCCGCATTGCGGGGCCGGAACACACCTGTTTTCGCCCGCCATTGGCACTTTCTGTCTAGTGCGACTTGCATTGTGCGTTTGTCCCCCCGTATGATCCGCGCTATCGCTGCTGTA
>JBEBXF010000239.1:0-5593 GCA_040391725.1 Eoetvoesiella caeni
CCTGGGAGAAGCTTCCAAGATCTTCATCATTGCATTTGCCGTCGTGTTCATCGTGCTCATCAACACCATGGCTGGCGTCATGTCGATCAGCGATATCTATTTCGACGTCGCCAAGAACTATCGCGCCTCGAAAATCAAACTATTTCTCCGAGTGGTCATTCCTGGGGCGTTGCCATCCATTTTCGTCGGTTTGCGGCTTGCCATCGGCGTCGCGTTGATACTGATCGTGGCGGCGGAGTTCGTGGCCGCGCAGGCCGGCATCGGATATCTGATCTGGACCTCCTTCGAGGTGATGCATATCGAGGAAATGTTTGTCGGCATCATCTTGATCACTTTGATCGGCCTGGTGACGACGTTCATCCTCAAGGAAATCGAGCGGCGGGTGCTGCCGTGGAAATGAGTCGCTCTCGCGCGGCCGCAAGAATGAGACGACAAAAAGGCGAATTGTCATTTTTTGACAATTCCCAACGGCCAGGCATGTTAAAACTGAAGCCCAGGGCATGACGATTCTTTGCGGTTCCAGCAGGTGGAATGCTCGGCTTTGGCCTCGCTGGAATGAAGGCGTATCAGCCAGCATCCGCTTCCAAGCGCCTCTACGTTCTTGAAAAGAGGCGAAGCAGACACGAAGCCTGAATTTGGCGAGTCCGGTCGGTTGAGGCGCCTTCGATACTTTCTCATATCGTATTCTTTTGGCTTTAGGATTGTAAAAGCTTTCGATGCTAAGCCTTGGGCCGGTCGAGGTACGCGATGTGGCGGGTATACGGCCGCTCTGGCTCTATGCACTCATTCGCCGTGGTGGTTCCGGCACATGAGCGCTAACAGATACTTACACGCTTATAATTTGTGTTTGGATATATAGGATAAGCTTCCAGCCGCGACAACTTATAAATTCGATCGTGTAAATGTTTCATAACTGCGTGTATTTAACTCATTGGTGGCAACGCACGGAATTTCTGATGCTTAACATCATGGACAGGAAATCATAAGAAGAATGGAAACATTTGGCCAACGGGTGCGTGAAGTCCGGGTGCGCTATGGCTGGACGCAAAAAGAACTTGCATTGGCAAGTGGGTTGACGCAAAGCGCAATAGGAAATTATGAAAGCGGACAGCGTACAGAACCCACCAGTGCAGCCCTCATCAAGCTGGCTCGCGCGCTGAAAGTAACACCGGAATGGCTGAGACAGGGCTCGGGGTCGGTGAAGAAGTCCGACAATGATGGGCTGCGCAAACCGTCGAAGGTAAAAGACCGCGATGCATCGACGATGGTCTGGCCTTTTCATGGGGTAAGCTTCGAGGAATTCATGGCTCTGTCTCCGGCTGAAAAGCGGATACTGGGCTCTATGGTGGAAACGTTTATCCGATCACGCCGCGCGTGACGACGATATTGTTCAGCGCGCCAAGATATATCAGGTTATTCTAGCGACGCCCATGAGCGGCGGGCCTCTCTTGGCAATTTAGGCCCGACTTGGCGACAAACTCTTTGAATTTTGAAGGATCACCGGCTCGATTGATCCCATGAGCAAGTAAAAAATAAACACAGTTGTGTTTATTTTTTACTTGGATACGGTTAACATCACTGAATTACTCGTACAAAAACGTCATGCTGTCCACCACCTTTTGAACGAAAAATGGAACCTGAGAAGCATATACCTTATTTCTATGCCAGACGGTTTGATGAGACGATATACGAAGCCGCAAAACGGAACGAAATCGATGCGATGCCTCTATTATCCGCGCTTGAATCCTCGCGTACCCTCGCATGCGGTGTAGCTTCGCTGCTGAGCGTCGTGCGCAATCATGGGCTGTCTGAAGATGGGAGCAGCGAAAATTCGTTGATTGACCACATACAGACCGATGATCTTATCTCGCTGTGCATTGAATCCATGACCTTATTGAATACAAAAATAGAAATCCTGGCGGACAGGCTTTCATCGGAACACCAAGGAAAATAGGCGTATAGGAAGCAATATAAGAACCGGCTCAGGCGACTGCCGGCGTATATAACGCATTATGGTCTTTCAGCCTCGTCGCCTGCGAAGACATAGCCTTGCCCCCTGATGCTGCGTATGGGCAAATGAATTGCGTGTGCGGCAGCCTTTCGCCTGAGTCTGCTGATCGCGACGTCCAGGCCTCGGGTGATCTTGCCACTGTGCGGATCGTACGATGCGCCTTGTCCGATACGGGTCAGTGGATCTTTGGGGCTACTGAGAAACTGAACCATGATCTTTCGTTCCGAACCGTTCAACTCCATCCGTGCGCCGTTGGGCGCCACCAGAATCCGGTCGTTATTCTCCAGATGCCATTGAATTGCGGAGGCGGGCCTGAGCGCTGCATCGGCGGTTCCATCGCTTTGACTCCGGTTTGCCTGGGCCATCGCATGGGGAACGGCATCATTCTTTTGAGGTACGTCTTCCGCTTGCATGCGGCGTTTTGAAGCCAGCAGTGCCGCCATCAGCTCGAGCGATTCGGGCATGGCTTCAACACAGGCATCGGCACCGGAAAGCATTGCGCCCACGCGCGACAGTCGATCCAGAGCGTCCGCAATCACGATTATGCCGGCGCGGGGAAAGGCCAAGCGCAATTGAGCGACGGCGAGATGAACATTGGCTCCCTCGGCCTGCAGGGTGATCAAGATGGCTGTGTCGGGAGGCAAGGATGCGCATGCGGCCGTTACGCTGGGGTAGACGGAGACGGTAAAGCCGAATGCCCGGAGGTCGTCGGCATGACGCGCTGCATTTCCTGGTTCGAGCGCCAGGTAAGCGACTTCCAGGTTGCCTGAATGCGCGGCCAGGCTGGCAAATGTGTAAGGCGCAACATGCGCGGCCAAACTGGCGAAGGTATACGGCGTAGCCAGAGCCGGCCTTCCCCTTTGCGCCATTTGGCCCTCGAGGCTCTTCTGCATTGAAGAGGCTATGGGGCCTCCTTCGAGGATTCCCTTCCTTTCATTCCCTTCGTTCCCGACGGCGTGTGGCTGCATCGCAACACTCTCCCTTTAAAACACAATTGTGTTTATAATTTAAACACGCTGAAACAAGGCGAGACAAGGAAATTTATTCAACTTATTGATATTAAATAATAAATTATTAAATTTCTATCACGTACCGATATCAATTTAACACACTTGTTGACTTCAAATAACCAAGCATCCACATGCGCATGGGAGCGTCCGATGTCCGACTTCACTGTATCTAAAACCACGCCCGCCGTCGCCATGTCGGCACTGGCAGCCGCTTTGCTCGTTGTGTTTCCGTCCGCGCATGCAGAGCCGGTGTCTCACAATGTCGTGGCCAGCGGCTGGGAGCATAAGACGCTTCAAAGTCATAAGTCCTACAATTCCCTGGAAGCCAAGCGCGGTGGGAAAATCAGTGGCAAAAACGTCAGCGTGAAAGGCCGGGCGGGCAATCTCGTCAATGCCAATAGCGGTGGCGAGATAAATTTGCAGAATGCCGACATCGAGGCTAGCCGCGCGCAGCACGGGCATAACACGCAGCAAGGGCCCGCGGTCAGCGCAACCGGAGATAGCGGCCGCGGCCGCCATGGCCATGATAGCGTGGTGACGCTCGAAGGTGGCAAGGTCACGACCCACAACAGCAATTCACCGGCTTTGAGGGCCAGCCAGCGAGGCGGGGAAATCCATGCCGACGGAACGAAACTGCACACTTACGGCTCCCAAAGCGACGTTGTTCAGGCGCTTGATGGAGGAAAGGTTACTTTACGCAGGACGGAAATCACGAGTGAAGGCAAGCGCTCCGATGGCATAGAGGTCTCGGGGCGGGGCTCTTCCGTTACCGTTGACAGGTCGCGCATTTCGACTCGCGGCGAAAGCTCGGATGGGGTGAGCGTAGGCAGCGGAGGCGTTGCATTCATTGAAAAATCGGGCATCCAGACGAATGGGCGATCCGCCGACGGTGTCGATGTCTCGGGGCGGGGCTCTTTCGCCGTCGTTGATACGTCGCGTATTTCGACTCACGGTGAAGATTCGGATGGGGTAAACGTAGACAACGGAGGCGCTGCACTCATCGGGAAATCGAGCATCCAGACAAGTGGGCGATCTGCCGACGGTGTCAAGGTCTCGGGGTGGGGCTCCTCCGTTGCCGTTGACAGGTCGTACATTTCGACTCGTGGCGAAAACTCGGATGGGGTGAGCGTAAACAACGGAGGCGTTGCATCCATTGAAAAATCGAGTATCCAGACAAATGGGCGATCCGCAGACGGCGTAGTGGTATCCGGGAAGCACTCCCGGGTCGTGGCGGATTCCATTCATGTTTCTACTAAAGGGGACAATTCCACGGGGTTGAAAGTGGAGGATGATGGTTCCCTGTGGCTGAGCCATGGCGATGTGGAATCAAAAGGCAGAGATGGCAAAGGCATCGCGGTCGATGATCGCGGCCGTGCCTTGGTCGTGGGCAGCAATGTATCGGTAAGCGGCGAGCGCGGGATCGCGCTTGATGTCGATGGCAGGGGCAGTCATGCGGTCGTCCTGGGCTCCAGCCTGCAAAGCAGCGGCAGGAACGGCCAGGCCGTGCTCATCGAAAACGGTGGCGATGCAATAGTCGCTGGCTCGACCATCACCGCGAAGGGGCTTGGGGTTGGGGTCCAGGGCGAAGATAGTGCGTTCGTCGGGATAGGTGTGGATGTCGCGGTTGAGTCCAGCGGACGGGATCGCCACCACCAGAATCCCGCGACCGGAATTCTGGTGGAAGACAAAGGGAAGGCGCTGCTCGTTGGCGGGAGCGTTCAGGCCAGTGGCCGTGGGGCAACTGGCGTTGCCGTCAGTGGCAGCGGTTCGTTGGTCTCGGCTTTCGGTACAGAGATCGATGCCGCCGGGAGCGATTCCGCCGGCATGAGGATCAGCAAGGGCGCGAATGCCATTTTGGTAAATAGCCAAGTTCAGGGAAGCGACGAGGGCATCGACGTCAGCAGGGGCGCTCACCTGGGCGTCATCGGCGGCTCGGTTGCGGCCACCGGTTCACATGGCGTCGCCGTGTCTATCAGTGGGAACGACAGCGCTGCCGTCATGATGGGCACCGATTTGACGGCTGGCGGCCGTGATGGGGTCGCCGTTGATGTGCGCGGCGCGGGCCAGGCTTATCTGAAAGACTCCAGCTTGAATGCAAGGGGGGTAGGCCTGCAGGCGGACGGTAGAGGCACTTCCGTTGTCAGCGTGGGCAGCACCATTGTGGCGGGCAGCGACAGCGAACCCAACGTACGCCGTTTCCACTCGGATCCGTCGGTAGGCGTGGCTGCCAGCAATGGCGCCAAAGTCGCCCTGATCGGCGGCAGCGTCGAGGCTCTTGGAGACGGCAGCGTGGGAGCTCGCGCTGCGGGTGCACGCATATTGGCCGACGGGGTGGACATCAGCGCCTCGGGGACAAACGCCACGGCGGTGCTTGCCCAACAGGCTGAAACAAGCCATGGGCATGGCCGGGACAGGCATGCCTTGTCCTCGCAAATCGCCGTGATTGGTTCGACGGTTTCGACAACCGGCGCCGGGGCCGTGGCTGTAAAGGCAAACGGCAAGCGAAGCGCGGTTTTCGTTGATGACTCGACGGTGACCACCGCTGGCCAGGGAAGTTATGGAGTCGTGTCCG
>JBEBXF010000240.1:0-5586 GCA_040391725.1 Eoetvoesiella caeni
GGAGCCAGGGCAACCTTGGGCACGCTGTTGAAGCCGACGATCAGCGGATAGAAGAAACGCTCGAACATGCGCGACCCGACCAGCGCAATGGCAATCAGTACCCCGCCGATCACCGACAAGGCAAAGCCGGCCAGCGTCGTCATCAAGGTATACAGGCTATGCTGCATGTACCACGGAAACTCGGCGGCCAGCTCGGCGAATATCTGCGACGGCAGCGGCAACATGATCGGGCGCACGTGCAATAGCCGGCAAACCACTTCCCAGACCACGAGCACGACGATCAGTGCGAACAGGCCTGCGGCGCCCGTTCCAAGACGGTTCATCTGGTTCTTCATGCCGCCCCCTTCTCGTTGAGCAAGCCCATTTCCTCGAAAAGGCCGCGGATGTGGGCGACGTAACGGCCGAACTCCGGCGTCTCGCGCACCGACAACGGGCGCGGACGCGGCAGATCGATGGCTATCGTCTCGACGAGGCGGCCGGGCCGAGGCGAAAAGACCATGACGACGTCGCCCAGGAATACCGCCTCGCCAATGCCGTGCGTGACGAACAGCACGGTATTGCGAGTCTCGAGCCAGATGCGCTGCAGCTCGACATTCATCTGGTCGCGCGTGAAGGCATCGAGCGCGCCGAAGGGCTCGTCCATGAGCAGAAGCTTGGGGTCGTCGACGAGGGCGCGGCAAATCGCCGCCCGCTGCCGCATCCCGCCCGACAGCTCGCGGGGATAGCTGTTGCTGAAATCGCGCAGGCCGGTCAGGTTGAGCAGATGCTCGACCTTGTCGTTGTAGGACGACACCTGCTTCTTGGCAAACTCGATGGGCAGGAGAATGTTCTTGCGTATGGTGCGCCACTCGAGCAGGGCGTCCCTTTGGAACACCATGCCGATGTCGTCGGGAGGCCCTTGCACCGGACGGCCATTGACGACCAGGTCGCCCTCGGTGACATCCTCCAGTCCGGCCACGCAACGCAGGAAGGTGCTCTTGCCGCAGCCGCTGGGCCCGAGAATGCTGACGAAGCGCCCGGCCTCGATCTCGGTGCTGACCCCGGCCAGCGCCTGCACGCCGCGAGACCCCGGATAGACCTTGCGTAGACTACTTGCGGAAACAGCGGCAATACTCATTTCCCGGACACCATAGCGTCGTATTGTCCTGGATGAACCATGCCCGTGACATAGTAGTCGTCGGCCTTGCGCTTGGTGCCGATGAGACCCACCGACGACAGCGTCTTGACCGCCTTGACCCAGTTCTCGGGAACCGGAGCGCCCATGGGCGTGCCCGCGGGCGGCGTTCCGAAATAAGCCTTGAGCGCATCGATCTGGCCGCGCAGCACCTTGCGGTCCAGGCGCGCCTGAGGCCGCTGGGCGATGATGGCGTCGACCGCCTCGTCCTCATGCCCGTCGTAAATGTATTGCCACGCGCGAGCCGTGACGCTGGCGAACGTCGAGATGGCTTTGCCGCGCGACTTGAGCTTGTCTTCGCTGGCGAAAATACCGAAGCTGGGCATGTTCAGACCGTAGTCGGCGAAACTGATCGCATGCGAGGGGCGCGACTGGGACACCACCGGCAAAAAGAACGGAATCGTCGACACCGCCGCATCGGCGCGGCCCACGGCATAAGTCGTGGCCTTGCTGGCGGCGTCCACGTTCAGCAACTCCAGGTCGCTGCGCTTGATGTTTCCCGCCGCCAGGAAGGAATCGATGAACGGCGCCTCCAGCGAACCCGCGGTATAGACCACCTTCTTGCCTTTCAGGTCGGCGGGGCCCTTGATGTTCGAATCATCGGGCACCAGCAGGCCGATATCGCTGCGGCGGGCGAAAACCGCCACTGCCTTGACCGGCAGGCCTTTGTCGCGTGCAATCATCATCGATGCCAGCGAGGCATGGCCAACATCGAAGCTGTCGCCCGAACCCACGATCTGCACCGTCGTCACCGACCCGTTGCCGTCCTCGAACCGCACGTCCAGGCCAGCCTTCTTGTACCAGCCCTTTTGCTGGGCCAGGTGGAATGCCGCATGCACCCCCCAGGGCGTCCAGTCCAAGCGCACGCTCAATGGCTCCAGGTTCTGCGCCGAGGCCATTGCGGCCATCAGACATCCGGCCGCCGCCGTCGCAATGCGCACCCATGCCGCGGATACTCTATTTTTCATGATCAACCACCTCGCCTGTTATAAGGATTTACTGCTGTATGCCGACATCAACCGCCGGCTTTGCCGCTGAAAAAACGCTTGATCCGCTCCCAGAGCACACCCAGGAACATCTTGAAAGGATTGAACTGCGCCTGTTGAAAAGGCTGGCCTTCGCCCGCCGGATGTTGAAGCCGCAACACCACGTTGCGGCCGAAATCGGCGATCATGCGGCGCACGAAATCCTGCACCAGCCCGGATCGCGAGAACTGCGCCAAAGGCCCTTGCAGCGAATACAGCAGATCCACGTCCACCCTGGCGGCGTTTTCGCCAGCCGCAATAACCCGGTAGCTGACGTCGCCCTTGGCGCGCGACTGGCTCAGCGAGTCCTGGCCCGCGCCGCGCAATACCGCCGACATCCGCTCGTCGTCGCGCTCGAGTTGCGCCGCGCCGTTGAACGCCGCCGCCATGGGACCGAACTTGATGGCGATCTTGCCTTTGACCCGATCCCCGTCCTGCTCTTCGATGACCGCCCCCGGAAGGCAACTGGCCACGGCGGGAAGATCCGCCATGAAAGCCCATACCTGGGCGGCGGAGAACGGCACGTCGAACCCGCCCTGGATGCTGGACCCCTTGCCGCCCACCGCGGCACCCGCCGGCTCGGCTGCTGCGGGCGCCGCCTGGGCCGTCGGAGCGGATGGCTGCACGGCGGCAAAGCGGGTAAACGCCGGTGAGTCCTGCACAGCCGTCTCAGGCGCCGTGAACCTGCCCTCGGCCGCCGCGCCGCGCAACGCCTCCACCGCGGCATCGGGCTGCTCGTTCAGGCTGCTCAGCACCGACATGACCGCGGCGGTAATGCCTTGATAGCCGGTGCAGCGGCAAATGTTTCCGGACAGCTCGATGCGCACCCTGGCCTCGTCGGCCTGGGGCAGGCGCAGCACGATGTCGCGGGCCGTGGCCAGCATGCCCGGCGTGCAGTAGCCGCACTGCAAGGCGTGCTTCTGATGAAACGCCTCGCGCAGCCGAGCCATGATGGGATCGTCGTCGTAACCCTCGATGGTGGTGACGCGCTTGCCTTCGCACGCCACGGCGAACGTGATGCAGGAGCGCACCGGCTGGCCATCGACCAGTACGGTACAGGCTCCGCATACGCCGTGCTCGCAGCTCAGATTGGTGCCGGTAAGCCGAACCTCTTCACGCAGGAAGTCGCCCAGATGCGTGCGCGGTGCGACACTGCCGGATACCTGGCGCCCGTTGATTTCCATGGATACTTCAGTCATGTGGATTCCTTTATTCGCCCAGCGCCTGGTGCAGGCAGCGCTCGATGACCTTGGCGCGCAAGGCGCGATCGGCGGCATCCTTGCCTGGCGCGACGGCGTCGACCGCCGCCATGATCGATGCTCGGTCGGCCGCCTGCAGGCCTTGCTCGGCGACGCGCCCGGCCAGCTCCGTCAGATAGCAGGGAGCGCCGTCCAGCGCCCCCACCGCGATGCGGGCAACCCGCGCCTCGGCATCGAAATAGGCGGAGCAACTGGCCTCGGCGAACTCCCCCGTTTTGCGGCAGAACTTGTAATACCCCCAGCGCACGCCGGCATGCAGTTTGGGAACATGAACGGCGGCGATCAGTTCGTCGGAACCCAGGCCGGTGGTGTAGGCGCCTTGCATGAACGCCGGCATCGCCACACGCCGCGTTCCCGAGGGCGAAACGATTTCAATGTCGGCGCCCAGCGCCGTGGCGGCCAGCACCCAGTCGGCGGCCGGATCGGCATGGGCCAGGCTGCCGCCCAGCGTGCCGCGGTTGCGCACAGCGCGATACGCGATCCGTCCGGCCACATCCTGCAGCATGTGGCCGCGCAACGGCGCGAACACTCCGTCCTCGATTTCAGCGTGAGTGATCGCGGCGCCCACCCGCAAGGACTTGTCCGACTCGACGACGGTGCGCAATGCCTCGATTCCGGAAACGTCCACAATGGACGCCGGCCGGGCCAGCCGCAGATTCAGCATGGGGCCCAGCGACTGGCTGCCCGCCATGACCTTGCAGGCCGCCCCCGGCCTGCCCAGCGCCTCCAGGGCCTGCTCGACCGTGGCGGCGCGCAGGTACTCGAATTTTGCGGCTTTCATTGGACGCCCCCCGCCTGAGGAGCAGCCCCGTCCCGCGCATGACGGCCTTCGAGCGCCGCCATGAGGCGATGCGGCGTGAGCGGCGTTTGCGAAACTTCGACACCGAACTGACGCAGGGCGTCGTTGACCGCGCCGAAAATGACGGCGGGCGGGGCAATGGCGCCTCCTTCTCCCACCCCTTTGGCGCCGAATTCGGTATGCGGCGACGGGCTTTCAAAATGGTCGAAGCGGATGTTGGGCACCTCGGTGGCGCCGGGCATGACGTAGTCGGCCAACGTGGAGGCCAAAGGCTGGCCGTACTCGTCGTAGGGCATTTCCTCGTACAGCGCGGTGCCTATGCCTTGCGCGATGCCGCCGATGGCCTGGCCCTCGACGACCATGGGATTGATCATGACGCCGCAATCCTCCACGACAACGTAATCCAGTATTTCGATCGATCCCGTGCCCGGATCGACGGCCACCACCGCGGCCTGGCTGGCATACGAGAAGCTGCCGGTATCGACCTTGGGCTTGTAGCCCACGCTGACCTCCAGGCCGGCCGGATCGACGTTGGCCGGCAGCAGGTGCGGATTCAAATACCAGGCGCCAGCCACCTGGGCCAGCGGAATGCTTTTATCCCCCGCAATGGCCAGCCCGTTTTCGAAGCGGATCAGGCCGGGTTCGGTTGTCATGAGATGGCCGGCTATTTTTTGCAGCCGGGGCAGCAGTTGCTTGCACGCCGCGGATACGGCCCCGCCGGACATGACCATGGAGCGCGACGCATACGTGCCGGTGGAATACGGCGTGCGGCCGGTGTCGCCATGCACCATGCGAACCCGATCCACATCCACACCCAGGATTTCATTGACGATTTGGGCGAAGGTGGTTTCCATGCCCTGCCCGTGCGAATGCACGCCCACGCGCAGCTCCACGCCCGCATCGGGCGTCATCCGCACCACGGCCTGATCGAAGCCCGGTATGACCGGCGTGCCCCAGGCGGCGAATACGGAAGTGCCATGCGCCGACTGCTCGGTATACGTCGCCACGCCCAGGCCGATGATCCGGCCGTCGGGCTCGCCACGCGCTTGGCGTTTGCGCACCGCGTCGACATCGACCATTTCCAGGGCCCGGCGCAGGCTGGCCGGATAATCGCCGCTGTCGAAGTGCTTGTTGGTGACGTTGACGTACGGCATCTGCTCGGGCTGCACCAGGTTTTCCAGGCGCACTTCCCAGGTTTCGCGGCCCACTTCGCGCGCCAGCGCGTCCATGGTGAGCTCCATGGCGAAGCACACGCCGGTGCGGGCCACGCCTCGATAGGGCAAAAAACCCGGCTTGTTGGTGGCCACGCAACGGGTGGTGCAGCGATAG
>JBEBXF010000241.1:0-5578 GCA_040391725.1 Eoetvoesiella caeni
ATGGCTATCAGCAGCGCGACGCCGACCAGCATGGCCGACAACGCGGCCAGCGTGGGGTCGACGTTCCATTCGAAATACTGGTACATCGCAATGGGCAAAGTCACCGTATGGGCGTCGATCAGGAAGATCGCCACCCCGAAGTCGTCGAACGACACCACGAAGCTGAAAAGCGTGCTGGCGAACAGCGCAGGACGAAGCAAAGGCAGCGTGACACGCCAGAAAACCTTGACCGGATCCGCCCCCAGGCTTTGCGCCGCTTCGTCAAGCCGAAGGTCGTACCTGGCCAGGCCATTCAGAACGAAGCGCACCGTAAAGGGAAACGCCAGAATCACGTGCGCAATGACGATATTCCAGAACCCGACGTTCATCCCGGCTTTGCTGAAGGTATTCAGAAGCGCCAGCCCGGTAACGACCAGGGGAACCAGAATAGGCAGCGAAAGCAGGGTTTCCGCGATTCTTGGCGGAATGAACCGGAAACGCCATTGCGCATAGCCCGCGCAGGTTCCGATGAACAGCGACACAGGCGTGACGATCAAGGCGATCTTCAGGCTGGCGCGCAGCCCGTCCATGAGCTCAGTCACGGAAAACACATTGGCGAACCAATGGAAAGTGACCCCGCTGGTCAGCGAAGGGCTGATACCGTTCGGATTGACCGACACCAGCACAATGACCACAAGCGGCAGCAGAAACAAGGTCAACGCGAAAATGCGCGCCAACCAAATCGCGGTCCTGGCCAATGCAAACGCCAATCTGTCCCAAGCGAAAACCATGCTAGCCTCCCGACCGGAATTCAAAGCGGCGCGCCCAGTAAAGAATGAGGGCCGTGACAGCCAGCGACAGAACCGCCAATGTGGCGGCGGTGCCCCGATCCAGAACCTGGACGGCCTCGCTGTAGATGGCGTTGGCCACCATGTTCACGCTGCCGCCGCCCAGTATCAACGGGCTGGAAAACGCCACGCTGGCCAGCACGAAGCCCAACGACATGGCGCTGACGATGCCCGGCGTCAACAATGGCAGCGTGACGCGGAAGAAAACCTTGAATTCGTTGGCCCCAAGACTGGCGGCGGCCTCTTCGAGCGTGCCGTCCATGCGCCGGAAACTGCCGATCAGCATGAAGATCATGAAAGGCAGGACAAACGCCGTCGTGCCTATGATGACGCCGGGTTCGTGGCGCAAAAGCGGCAGGAATCCATCTTGCGGCACCCACCCGATCCAGCGCAGGAACTGATTGACCAGGCCGGTATTGGCCAGAATGATGGTCAACGCATAAAGACGGACGATCATGCTGGTCAGGAACGGCACCGTCACGCACATGATCAGGGCCGCCCGCACCCAGTTGCGCTTGGTTCTGACCACCCAGAAGGCAATGGGCAAGGCCAGCAGCAATCCAATCAATACCGTAATGAAACCAATCCGCAACGTCGCGACAAGCTGATCCAGGTAGAGCGGCTCCGTCAGAACCCGCACGTAATGCGCCAGCGTATACCCATGGGCTCCGCCAGGCGCCTGGAAGCTTGCGGCAAGCAGCCCCGCAATGGAAACGCAGAAAAACGCCGTCAGAACCAACGCGGGCCATATCAACAGGCTGCGTTGAATGGATTTGCCCGCTTGCTGAACCCAGGAAGAAATCATGCCGGCCTCACTGGAACCACCGCGTCGGCCGGCCACCGCAGCCAGACTCTTCGCCCGGCCATGGCTTCCATACCGCCCTCGTTGGCCGGCTGAGCGACAATGAACGAATAGCCCGGCACGGCCACCGTCACCATCTGGTGATTGCCAAGGTAACTCACATGGCTGACACGGCCTTCCACCGAATTGGTCTTTTCCGAACCTCCGTCCAGATGGATGCGAATCCGTTCCGGCCGGATCATGGCGAAGATGTCGGCCGGAAAATCGCCGGCGGCCAACTCCACCTCGCCGCCCCATTCCGCCCGCGCCGCACATCGCTCTCCCGAACGTTCGCCGATGCGGGCCTGGAAGATATTCGACTGCCCAACGAAACTTGCCACGAATGTGTCGCGCGGGCGGCTGTAGATTTCAGAAGGCGAGCCGATTTGCCGGATCTCGCCGTTGGACATGACGACGATGCGGTCGGACATCGACAACGCCTCTTCTTGATTGTGCGTGACGTAAATGGCGGTCACGCCCGCGTCGCGCAGCAAGGCCCGCAGTTCGCCCTGCATGGAAGTGCGCAGTTGCGCGTCGAGGTTGGACATGGGCTCGTCCAGCAGAAGGAGATCCGGCCGAATCACCAGAGCCCTGGCGATGGCGATACGCTGCTGCTGCCCTCCCGAAAGCTCGTGAATGCGGCGCTTCCCCAGGTTCTCGAGCTGCACGTAGCGCAATACGTCGGCGATGCGGCTACGCATCTCCGCTTCAGGAAGCTTGCGCATCTCCAGCCCGAAGGCGATATTCTGCTCGACGTTAAGATGCGGAAAAAGAGCGTAGTTCTGGAAGACCAGGCCGATGTTGCGCTTATGGGGAGGCACGCCCGACAGCGAAACGCCTCGAAGGCTGATCGTGCCGCCGGACGGCTGCAAAAAACCCGCAATGGCGCGCAGCAGCGAAGTCTTTCCGCTGCCGCTTGGCCCGAGCAGCGTCACGAACTCGCCTTCATGCACGTCGAAGGAAGACGGCCGCAACGCCACCACATTGCCATAGGCGATCTCCACCGACCGAAGCGACAACAACGTATCTGAACTGGACATGGCAATTCTTGAGGAGCGATTCACCGGGTCAACGCTTGGTCATGGGCAGGATTTCCTTGTCCCATTCCTCGATCCATTCGGCGCGATTCTTCGTCTGCGCCTTTTCGTCGAAGAACACCAGCCGCTTGAGGTCTTCGCGCGTTCCGCCGACGATGCTGACCACTTTGGAGTCGATGGGCACATCGGGGTTGGTGGGCATGACATAAAGCGCATTCACAATACGTTCAAGCCGCTGCGGTGCAAGCACATAGCGCAGGAACTTTTTCGCATCCTCGGAATTGGGCGCGTTCTTCACAAGCCCAAGCACATCCAGAATGCCCACCGCCCCCTCTTTGGGCACAACGTAACGCGCCTTCAACCCCTTCTCGATCGGCCCCGACACCGCGCCGCTTACCACGGTTTGCGCCCATACCTCGCCCTGCGTAATAAGCTGGATCTGCTGCGCGTCGCCATCCGCCACAAGCAAAAGGTTCTTGCCCAGCGTCTTGACTTTCGCCAAGCCCGGCGCAACATTGCTTTCCGTGCCGCCCGCCAGCTTGTTCATCATGAGAAGAAAGGCGCCGCCCGCATGCCTGGGGGAAGAAACGCCGACCTTGTTTTTAAGGCGAGGATCCCATAGGTCGTTCCACGAAGTGATTTCGAAAGGAACCAGATCCGTGCGGTAAAGAATGCCGTAGCTCAACAGGAAAAAGGGCAGAAACGGCAGTTGCTTGCCGTCCACATAACGAACGCCACGGTCCTTTTCCAGATTGACCTCGGGAAAGTCTTTGGGATTCAGGGCCTGAAACAGCCCATCCTGATACCCCTGGGTTGCCACGTCGGAACCCAATGTAACGATGTCGATCTGAGGTTTTTGCTTCTGCGCCACCAGCTTCTGGTAGTTGGACAGTGAATTGCCATAGATCAAATTGACCTTGATGCCGGTTTCCTTCTCGAACGGCTCGGCCAGAACCTTTTTAAACGTCTCGCCGTAGATTCCGCCCCAGGTGGCCATGGTGATTTCGGCCGCAAGAGCCGAGCTCATGCCCATGACGCTTAGCGAAACCGCGACAGCTATGCGACCCAACGATGTGTTCCATTTCATGATGTATCCTCTCTTAAGAATTAAGAATCCGGGTATACAACTGTGGTGCTACGCTGTAATCGTCGCGGTCGAAGCCATTGAAAGCCCGCACGCCGGCCCAATGCCGGCCTCGTCCGCTATTGAATGAAACTCTTGGGGCGGGTCATGCCGCGCCGCCCCCTTTGCCGCCATCCCGCGCATCCGGCGCCTGATAGCCAAGCTGCCCGGAAATCCGCCGCGTCACATCGATGAGCGCCGTCGCCTGCCGGCCGACGCTATCCAGCTCGAAGGCGGGATCCTGGCTGATGATGGCCAACGCCGCCACCATCTTTCCGTCCGCCCCGAACACGGGTGCGGCCAGAACCTTTATTTGCAGCGGCTTAAGCCCTTCCCGCGTTGCCAGCAGGTCGCGGCGCGTGGCCAGCCCCGAATGGCGTATTTTTTCCAGTTCCGCGTTCAGTTCGGCATCGCCAGGCACAAGGGCGCCCCGCTCCTGGCGCTCCTTGGCGACAAGGTCCTCCCACCGGTCGGACGGAAGATGCGCCAGAAAGCAGCGGCCGGCCGCCGTGGCCGTTACGCTGACCAGGGAACCGATCTTCACCTCGTACGGAAAGTTTCGATACCGCTCGACACTGTGTATGGCTATCGGCCCGCGATCGCCCCAGGTCAAAAGCGTGACTGGCTCATTCAAGCCTTCGCAAAGCTCTTCCATCAAAGGCTGGGCCACTTTCATCAGGTCGAAGCGGCGCAGTGCCGCCATGCCGAGGGGAACCAGGGCCGGCCCAAGGTCGTAAAGCCCCGTCGCGGCGTTCTGGTTCACCATGCCCAGGTCGCGCAGATTGACAAGATAGGATCGGAGCACATTCGCCGGCATGCCCAGGTGGCGGGACAGCACCGACAGACGACATGGCATGCCAATGGAAGCCAAGGCGTTCAAAATCTCGAACACTTTGCCCACCGCCTTGATGCGCCCTTTGGTGTTTTCTTCCGACAATGGCTCAGCCGATTTCATGATCGATAGACCCCGATTTCTATTTTTATTCAGTATTGCTGAATTCATTCAGAATATAAGAAAAGTCTATGCGGCAAGCCACGCAGCGTCAATACGGGGTTTTCCATGATGATTGGCATCGCTTCTTCTTCCGGGTTCAAGAATCCACGGTCCCAAAAAGAAATCTCGGCCTCAAACCGGAGCGGATGACAGGGGGTTATTCCGCCGCTCATGGAGCCATGAAACGGCTGGGCGCGTTACCGCCACAACTGATACAAATACTTGTGGCGGAATTTTTCCCAGGCGTGCAAGCACCCTTGCACCGCAGAAGGCCAGCGGCCATCCAGGGAGGAATTGAACAGGCCCCGCTTCGTGCCCTGGTCGACCACGGTTGGCTCCAGCCACAGCATTTGGACGCCCAATTCCGTGTCCATGATGTCGAACGCGTTGTCGATAGCGTGGCGCATTTTGTTGCGGGCTATCCAGTCCAAGCGCTTCCGCGCCGCGTCGGCGTTGATGATGTACGAGTCGGTAAAGCGCCCTTTGCACGCAGGGTACAGGTGCTGCCCTTTTCTACGCTGACGGCGCGGCGTGTACCAATTGCCGCCGCAGCCAATGAACGCCACAGCGGGGGTATTGGCGTAATCGCGTTCCAGTTCACGCAGCGCGCTCTCGACACCCTGCTTGAAATCGCGGTGCAAAATGGCGTCGTCCTCCAGCACCAGGCAATACCGCCATCCCCGGGCCACGACTCTTTGCATGATGGCAATATGCTTCAGGCCACAGGATTTATGGCCATTGGTAAGCTGGGGATTC
>JBEBXF010000242.1:0-5528 GCA_040391725.1 Eoetvoesiella caeni
TGGCTACCCGCTTCGCCACCAAAGAGGCGTTTTCCAAAGCCATCGGCCTGGGCATGCACAGCCCCATGAGCTGGACGCGCATGCAGGTGCTCAATGCCCCCTCGGGCAAGCCGCAGGTAAGCCTGAACGGGCCTTTGGCGCCGTGGTACGCTGAACGCTTTGGCGCGGCGCATGTTTCGCTCAGCGACGAAAGTGATATCGTGATGGCTTTCGTGGTGGTCGAGGCGCGTTCCCCGGTGTAAGTGGCGCAAACGGCCGGTTTCGCGCGGCGCTCCGCTCGCCCGCACGGTTTTTTCGGAGCGGGCGCGGGCTGCGCACAGGGTCGAATCTGAATCTATAAACAGGATGGACGAGAGTAGTTATGACAGTTGACGCATTGCGCGCCGGCCAGCCTCCCGGGCCGGTCATGGTCGATATCGAAGGCACGGAGCTCACCGCCCACGAAAAAGAACGCTTGCGCCATCCCCTGGTGGGAGGCGTCATTTTGTTCGCCCGCAATTTCGCAAACCGCGAACAGCTTACCGCGCTGTGCCAAGCCATTCACGCCGAGCGCGACGAGCCGCTGCTCATCGCCGTCGACCACGAAGGCGGGCGCGTGCAGCGTTTTCGCACCGACGGTTTTACGCCGATACCGGCCATGAGTCTGTTCGGTGAAATCTGGATGGACGACTCCCTGGCCGCCATGCGGTTGGCCACTGAAACCGGTTATGTGCTGGGCGCCGAACTGCGCGCCTGCGGCGTCGACCTCAGCTTCGCGCCGGTGCTCGACCTGGACTACGGCGTCAGCAAAGTCATCGGCAACCGCTCGTTCCACCGCGAGCCCCAGGTCGTGGCCATGCTGGCGCGCGGCGTCATCCAGGGGCTGATGCTGGCGGGCATGGCGTCCTGCGGCAAGCACTTTCCCGGCCACGGCGCCGTCGAGGCCGATTCGCATCACGAGATTCCCGTCGATACGCGCGAGTTCGAAGCCATCATGCAAGAAGATGCCGCCCCCTACGGCTGGCTGGGCGACATGGTGCTGCCGTCGGTCATGCCGGCGCACGTCATCTACTCCAGCGTCGATCCCAATCCGGCGGGGTTCTCGAAGTTCTGGATACAGGAAGTGCTGCGCGACAAGCTGATGTACGACGGCGTGGTGTTTTCCGACGACCTGACCATGGAAGGCGCAACCGTGGCGGGCGACATTCTGGCCCGCGCGCAAGCCGCCCTTAGCGCCGGCTGCGACATGGTGCTGGTGTGCAACCGCCCCGATCTGGCCGACGACCTGCTGGCGCGGCTGCAATTCGTTTTGCGGCCCGAGTCGGTGAGCCGGATACGCCGCCTCATGCCGCGCCAGCCGGCTCCCGATTGGGCCGCCCTGCAAAGCCTTGAGCGTTACCAGTATGCCCGACAGCTTCAATCTCAAATCGTTTCTGGCTGATCTTCCGCATCTGCCGGGCGTTTACCGCCATATCGATGCCGAAGGCGAGGTGCTGTACGTCGGCAAGGCCCGCGATCTCAAGCGGCGGGTTTCGTCGTATTTCCAGAAAACCGGCCACAGCCCGCGCATTACCCATATGGTGGCGCGGGTGGCCCGGGTCGAGGTTACCATTACCCGCTCGGAAGCCGAGGCGCTGCTGCTGGAAAACAACCTCATCAAAAGCCTGCACCCGCGCTACAACATTCTGTTCCGCGACGACAAGTCCTACCCGTATCTGCAGATCACGGGCCATGCTTCGCCGCGCATCGTGTATTACCGGGGCAGCACCAGCGGCAAGGGGCGCTACTTCGGGCCGTTTCCCAATGCCTGGGCGGTGCGCGAAACCATACAGATACTGCAGCGTGTGTTTCGCTTGCGCACCTGCGAAGACAGCGTTTTTTCCAACCGCTCCAGGCCCTGTCTGCTCCATCAGATCGGACGCTGTTCGGCCCCGTGCGTCGGCCTGATTTCCCCCGAAGACTATCAGGCCGACGTCGAGCGGGCCGTACGTTTTCTGGACGGGCAGGCCAAAGAGGTGCTGGGCGACATCGAACGGCGCATGAAGCAGGCGTCCGAGGCGCTGCAGTTCGAGCAGGCGGCGGTGCTGCGCGACCAGATGGGCGCCTTGGCTCGCGTCCTGCAGCAGCAAACCATGGAGCAGATCGGCAACGACGATGTCGACGTCATCGCGGTGGCCTCCAGCGGCGGGCGGGTCTGCGTCAACATGGCCATGGTGCGCGGCGGCCGCCATCTGGGCGACAAGCCCTTTTTTCCCACGCATGCCAATGGCGACGAGCCGGGCGACGTGCTGGCCGCCTTCATTGCCCAACACTATGTCGACAGCGCCATGCCGCCCGTGCTCGTCTGTTCGCATTCCCTGCCCGATGCCGGCCTGATGCGGTTGCTGGCCGAGCAAACGGGCGTCAAGGCGCGGGTGCTGACCAAGCCCCAGGGCGTGCGCAAAAGCTGGCTGGAGCAGGCCCAGAAAAACGCCGAGATCGCCCTGACCCGGGCTCTGACCGAATCGGGGGCGCGGGTCGCGCGCACGCTGGCCCTGGCCGAAACGCTGGAGCTCGATACCGACGAGGCGGCCCTGGACGCCATGCACATTGAATGCTTCGACATCAGCCATACGGCGGGCGAGGCCACCCAGGCTTCCTGCGTGGTGTACAAGCATCATGCCATGCAGCCTTCGCTGTACCGGCGCTACAACATCGCGGGCATCACGCCGGGCGACGACTACGCCGCCATGCGCCAGGTGTTGACGCGCCGTTTCGGCCGGGTGGCCGACGGCCAGGCGGAAATGCCCACCATTGCGCTGATCGACGGCGGCAAAGGCCAGGTCGAAGTGGCGCGCCAGGTGTTTGCCGAGCTGGGCCTGGATATGCGCGCGATCGTCGGCGTGGCCAAGGGCGAAGGGCGCCGGGTGGGCCTGGAAACGCTGGTGTTTGCCGACGAGCGCGAGCCGGTGGCGCTGGGCCTGGAGTCGGCGGCCTTGATGCTGGTGGCCCAGGTGCGCGACGAAGCTCACCGGTTCGCCATCACCGGCATGCGCGCCCAGCGGGCCAAGGCGCGCAATGTGTCGCGCCTGGAGCAGATCGAAGGGGTGGGCGCCAAGCGCCGCCAGAAGCTGCTGGCGCGCTTCGGCGGGTTTTCGGGCGTGGTCGACGCCAGCATCGACGACTTGCGGTCGGTGGACGGAATTTCGGACGAACTGGCCGAACGCATCTATCAGGCGTTGCGATAAGGTAGTATTACTCCATGCCTATAAATCTACCCATTGCCCTGACCTGGTTGCGGATCGCCATGATTCCGCTGCTCGTTGCCCTGTTCTACGTTTCGGGCAGTTGGCTGCCCGCGCCGCTGCGCGATGCCATCGCGGCGCTGGCCTTCATCGTGGCGGCCCTGACCGACTGGTTCGATGGCTGGCTGGCTCGCCGCTGGCATCAGACTTCCTCGTTCGGGGCGTTTCTGGATCCCGTGGCCGACAAGCTCATGGTGTGTGCGGCGCTGTTGGTGTTGCTGGACCTGAACCGGGTGGATTCGTTTATTGCGTTGATCATCATCGGCCGCGAAATCACCATTTCCGCCTTGCGCGAGTGGATGGCGAAAATCGGGGCCAGCGGCAGCGTGGCCGTGCATTGGCTGGGTAAATTCAAGACGGCGGCGCAAATGATCGCCATTCCCTGCCTGTTGTACTGGCGGCCCATATACGGGGTTTCGACCGAAAAGCTGGGCCAATGGCTGATCATCGTCGCCGCTGTGCTCACCGTATGGTCCATGTGCTATTACCTGCGCCGGGCCTGGCCCGAGATCCGCGACCGTTCGGATCGCCCGGACGGCCCCTGAAACGGCTTCGGATTTTGGCGGTATCAGGTATCATTTCGATGCCGGGTTCAGTGCGCTGTTTATGAGAAGGGGCTGTTTGCATGCACTGCCAATTGGCCGGCCAAACAAACAGCATACTGAATGAAACCAAGCGCATACTGACGCGAATCGCATACTGGGGCCGCCTGCCGCTCCTTTTCTTATCGACCACCTGCCATGACAGCCACCACCATCGACCAAATTCCTGACAGCCCGGCCATATTGCGGCAGGACTGGAAAATCATCTGCCTGCTGGGTTCCGCGCATTCCTGCTCGCATTTCTACCAACTGGTATTCCCAACCCTGTTCTTGTCCCTGGCCAACGAGTTCGGCTACAACTTTGGTGAACTGGGCCTGCTGGCCTCCATCTTCTACCTGGTTTCGAGCATAGGCCAGGCGTCGTCGGGGTTCATCGTCGATCGCATCGGGCCCACGCCGGTGTTGCGATTCGGGCTGGCCTGCTTCGTGGTGTCCGCGGTGCTCATCGGCACAGCCAGCGGCTATGGCATGCTGGTTGTGGCCGCCCTGGTGGGCGGCGCCGGCAATTCGGTATTCCATCCTGTCGATTACTCCATCATCAACCACCGCGTCAGCCCCTTGCGCCTGGGCCACGCCTACAGCACGCACGGCCTTACGGGCAATCTCGGCTGGGCGCTGACGCCGATTTTCATGACCACCATCATTCATCTGGCCAACTGGCGCGTGGCGGTCTTTTGCGCAGGGGGCCTGATTGCGTTCGTGCTGCTGCTGGTCTGGCTGGGCCGCGATCTGCTGGCGGGGCGGGGAAATATCGCGATCGCTCCCGAAAAAGAAGAGGCGGCAGAGAAGCGAACGGCCTCGCTGGCGGAGCAGTCGGTGGGGCAGACCCTGGTCACGCTGCTCAAGCAGCCGGCGCTGTGGGGAGCGTTTTTCTTTTTCGTATGCACGTCCATTTCTTTGTCGGCCGTGCAGAACTACACCATCCCCATGCTGGGCGACGTCTACGGCATCGACAAGGTGCTGGCGGGAACCACCTTGTCGGGCTATATGGTGGCTTCGGCCGTGGGGATGCTGGCCGGGGGCTTTCTGGTCAGCGCCACGCCCAAGACCGAGCTCACCGTGGCGGCGTCGCTGATTCTGGCCGGCCTGTTCCTGGTAGTGCTGGCGGCGGGGTTGCTGACGCCTTCCTGGGCCATGGTTCTGGTGGGCCTGGCCGGGTTCTGCGCCGGCGTGGCCACCCCCTCGCGCGATATGCTGATCCGCCGGGTCACGCCCAAAGGGGCGACGGGCACGGTCTACGGCCTGGTGTATTCGGGCATGGACGTCGGCTCGTCGCTGGGGCCGGTCGGCTTCGGCCTGATGCTGGATGCCGGCCTGAGCCAGGGGCCGTGGGTCGGCGCGGGGGTGTCGTTCGTGGTGGCGGCGGTGGCGGCTCTCATGGTGGCCCGGGCCGCGGCCGGCCGGGCCAGCCCCGTTCCCGCCTGATCGGCGCCGGCGTTGCCGCGCGCGGCGAAAGCGGTTGGCATCGCCGCCGCATTACTACGCCATGGTGGCGCGGTTACGGGGTGGACGCAGGCAGAGGTTCCTTGGCTTGCCGGCTTACTGCCGCAGCGTGCGCGTATTGCTGATCGGCGCCGGTTCGCTGCTGCGCCAGGGGTTGATGTCCAGCCCGCCGCGGCGGGTGTAGCGCGCATAGACGCATAGTGATGCAGGCCGGCAGGCC
>JBEBXF010000243.1:0-5472 GCA_040391725.1 Eoetvoesiella caeni
ACGGCTTCGATACCGAAATCCGCGTGCCCAGCTGGGAAAACTGCGACACCTGCCACGGGTCGGGCGCCAAACCCGGCACGCACCCCAAGACCTGCCATACCTGCGGCGGCAGCGGCGCCGTGCGCATGCAGCAGGGGTTTTTCAGTGTTCAGCAAACCTGCCCCACCTGCCATGGCTCGGGCAAGGAAATCACCGATCCCTGCACAGTCTGCGACGGCGTGGGCCGCATCCGCAAGAACAAGACCCTGCAGGTCAAGATTCCCGCGGGCATCGACGACGGCATGCGCATCCGCTCCACCGGCAACGGCGAACCGGGTGTCAACGGCGGCCCCTCGGGCGACTTGTATGTGGAAATCCACCTGAAGCCGCACGGCATTTTCCAGCGCGACGGCGAAGACCTGCATTGCGAGCTGACCATTCCCTTCACCACCGCGGCCCTGGGCGGTGAGCTGGAAGTGCCCACGCTCAGCGGCAAGGGTGAAATCACCATTCCCGAAGGCACGCAAACCGGCAAGACCTTCCGTCTGCGTGGCAAGGGCATACGCGGCGTGCGTTCCAGCTACCCTGGCGACCTCTACTGCCACGTTGCCGTGGAAACACCGGTGCGCCTGACCGAAGAGCAAAAGAAGATTCTGCGCCAGTTCGAAACCTCGCTCAGCCAGGGCGGTGAAAAGCACTCGCCCAAAAGCGAATCCTGGACGGATCGGGTGAAAAGTTTTTTTAGCTGATTGCCGGCTTGCCGCCCCGGGCTGGCTCCGGCAGCCCGGGCCTCGATTCAGAGCTTGATTCGTTTGCCCAGATCGAGTGCAATACCGCGACTTGAGTGATTTTTACCGAAGAGGGTGCGGTGATAGGGGTTTTCGATTCTGGCAGTGGCGGCCTTGCAGTTTTGAAGGAACTTCGTGCGTCGCTGCCCGATCAGCGGTTCATTTATTACGGCGACCATGGCAACGCGCCCTATGGCGATCGGGATGCCGATTCGATCTACGCGCTTACGCTGTCGTCGCTGACCCAGCTTTTTGCCATGGGCTGCTCGCTGGTCGTGCTGGCCTGCAATACGGCGGCGGCGACGGGGCTGCGCCGGCTTCAGCAGACCTGGCTGCCGGTGTATTTTCCCGACAAGCGCGTGATTGGCGTCGTGGTTCCCATGGTGGAGGCGCTGACGGGCGTTCCCTGGCTGGTCACGTGCGATGCCGGCAGGCGCGGCGCCGAGCGCAAGACGGTGGCGGTCTTTGCCACGCGCTATACGGTGAACAGCCGGATATTCGTCGACGAAACGGCCAAGCGCGCGCCCGAGATAAACGTGGTTCAGCAAGCTTGCCCGAGCCTGGTCAAGCTTATCGAGGCGGGCGCCCCGTTGTCCGACCTGCGCCGCGCCGTCCGGCGCTATGTGGCGCTATTGCGGCATCGCCTTGAAGGGGAGCGCTTGAGCGCGGCGTTGCTGGGCTGCACGCACTATCCCTTGATCGAGCCTCTTTTTGCCGAGGCCTTGCCCGATGGCGTGGAGATCTTTTCGCAGCCGAAAATAACCGCGCAAAGCCTGGTCGCCTACCTGGCCCGCCACCCCGAGTTCCGCAGCGATCTTGGGCCGGGGGTCTCTTTTTATACCTCGACAACCCCCGAAATCATCACGAAGCTGGCGCAGCGCCTGCTGGACGACAGCCAGATCCAGTTCCAGAAGCTGGAGATCCAAAATGCATCGGCCTAGCCGCTGAGATTCAAGCCTGCGCGGCAGCTGCTGCGGCTGGGGTGGGACGGAACGCGACGCCAAATCGATTGAAGGCATTCATCAAGCCGATGGCATAGGTAAGGTCCGCCAGCTCTTTGTCGTTGAATTCGGCCGCGGCGGCTTCGTAGTCGGCGTCGGGGATGCCGGTTTCAGCAACGCGCGTCACGGTTTCCGACCAGGCGAGGGCGGCGCGTTCGCGGGGGCTGAACAGCGCGCCGGATTCATGCCATACCGGCACAAGTACCAGTTTTTCCACAGCCAGGCCTGCTTTGAGCAGATCGCGGGAGTGCATGTCGATGCAATAGGCGCAGCCGTTTATTTGCGACACGCGCAGGTACACAAGATCGATCAGCTCTTTGGGCAAGCCGCTTTTTTGCAGCGAAGCGTGCACCCCTCCGAAGGTTTTGTAGATGTCGGGTGAAGCTTTGACATAGTTGAGACGGCTGCTCATGATGAATCCTTTATATTCGCTGGATGAGAGGCTCCATCTTGTCGCATCTTGAGCCCCACATAAAGATCCATGATCCGTTTTAATGCTTAGTCCATGTTCTTGCCGTCGGCTTTTGGCGCCGCTTTCGCGGTTTTGGCCTTGGCCTTTTCCTTGTTTTGATCTCCGGCTATCGCCACGCTGAACAGTTCGGGCTTCAAGGTTTCGCGCAGCGCGGCGTTCACGTCCTTCGCGGTCAGTTTTTCCAGGTCGTCGTCGATCCGTTGCGACCAGGTAAAGTCGCGCCCCAGTTGCAGGTAGTTGATCCATGCCGCGGCCAGGACGCCGTCGCGGGTGCGCGCCAGCCGGCGCAGCTTCAGCATGGCCTCGACTCCGGCCTTCACTTCGGCGTCGGTGAAGCCGTCACGCAGCGCGCCCGCCAGCTCTTCCTTCATGGCCTTGAGCAAGCGCGCGCGGTTTTCAGGCGCGTAAATCGCGTATAAAGACCAACTGCCTGAGGGTTCGTAGGACGAGGCATCGAAGCCGCTGCTGACGGTGTACGACAGCCCGTCCTGCACCCGCACCCGATTCCACAAGCGCGAGGTTTGCGACCCGCCCAGCAGGTAATTGGCCACGGACAATGCCGCGTAGCGCGGGTCGGTGTCCTGTATTTTCACAGGAAGTTGCGCCATATAGACCGCGTTGGCCTTGTCCGGCGTGTTGATGTCGAACATTTTCGCCGGCACGGCGCGGTAGGGGTCGGGTATGCGCGTGTAGGGGGCGGCTTTTTTCCAGCCCGCAAGTCCCGCGCCCAACGCTTTTTTGACGGCGTCGGGTTCGAAGGCGCCCACCGCCGAAAAGCGTATGGTGCCGGCGCCGTAGAAGTCATTGTGGAACTTGACCAGATCGTCGCGGGTAAGCGCCGCAACGTTTTTCAAGGACTCGTCAAAGCTGGGCGTATACCGCACATCGTCACGCGCCCAGGGGTTGTCGTGGCGATCCAGGGCGCGTGCCGCCAAGGCCTGCGGATTGGTCATCGAGCTTTCGATCGAGGCGCTGACCTGTCTCTTGAATTCCGCCACCTCTTTTTCGGGGAAATTGGCATTGCGCAGAATGTGCAGCGCCAGCTCCACCAGTTGCGGCAGGTTGTCGCGGGTCGTGGACATGTCGGCCACCACCACGCCCGCTTGTCCGCTGAAATCCAATTGGGCCTGCAGCGCGTCGAGCTTGTCCTGGATGTTCTGGCGCGACATGTCGGGGGTGCCGCGATCCAGCAGTTCGGCGGTTGCGGCGGCATTGGTGCGCTGCCCCTTGAGCCCCTCGAGATTGCTGAACTGGATGACCAGGCTGGCTTCCACCCGGTCGCCGCGGGTGGGCTTGGGCAGCAGGGCCAATTGCACCTGCCCGTTGGGCAGGGACAGCGGGGTGCGCAGCGTGTGCGCGTCGATATTGGCTGGCGTGGGGTCGAAGGCGGCCACGGCGTCGGGCGCGGCCTTGCCCTGGTAGTGCGCCAGCTCGGCGGCCAGGTCGACCGGCTCGGGCAAGGGCGCCCGCACGGGTTTTTCGGTGGGAATGTACAGGCCGTCGTTGCGGTTGCTGGAAACCAGATATTCCTGCGTGACTTTTTGCACTTGCGCCAGCGTGGTTTTTTCCACCTCGTCGCGCTGCGCAAAGAACAAGCGCCAATCGCCGGCCGCCACGGCCGCCGACAGCACGCCGGTCAGGCTGGCGGGGTCGGCGTAGGTCTGGGACCAGGCCGTGTTCCACTTGCTTTTCGCCCGATCCAGCTCGGCCTGGGTAAATGGCTGCTGGGCGAGGCCGGCCAGCGAGGCGTCAAGCGCCTGCAGCGCTTTTTACGGATCCATGCCCGAATCCAGCTTCGCCCCGAACAGGGCGTAGCCCCGCTGCGTCATGGCGCGCGCAAACCCCAAAACGCTGGTGGCCAGCTTTTTTTGCACCAGGGCATGGTACAGCCGTCCCGAGGGCGTGTCGCTGATCATGTCGACGCCCAGGTCGAAAGGCACGTAGTCGGGGCTGCCCGCCTGAGGAATATGGAAAAGCGCGGCGACCAGCGGATTGCCGCCATGGCGGCGGACGACGACCTTGCGTTCGCCGTCCTGGACGGGTTCGACCGTGTACTCGGGCGGCAGTACCCGCTGCGGCTTGGGGATCTTGCCGAAAGCCTGGGCGATGATGTCGAGCGTGGCGGCCGGATCGAATTTGCCGGATACGATGAGCACGGCATTGTCGGGCTGGTAGTACAAATGATAGAACTGGTGCAGTTGCTCGATATCCACGTTTTCCACGTCGGAGCGCGCGCCGATGGTGTCCTTGCCGTAGCGGTGCCACATGTAGGCGGCGGCCTGCATTTTTTGCATCAGCACTTCGAACGGATTGTTCTCGCCCGATTCCATCTCGTTGCGCACCACCGTCATTTCCGAGTCCAGGTCCTTGCGGCTGATCAGGGAATTGACCATGGCATCGGCCTGCCAGTCGATGTACCACTTGAGCGTCTCGGGGTCGGCGGCGAAGCTGGCAAAATAATTGGTGCGGTCTTCGTTGGTGGAGCCGTTGGCCCTTAGCCCGCGCTTGGAAAACTCGGCCCAGGGGTCGCGCAGCGTAGGCGACCCGCGGAACAGCATGTGTTCCAGCAGGTGGGCCATGCCGGTTTCGCCCCGGCCTTCCTGCCGGGAGCCCACCAGATAGGTCATGTTGACGATGGTGGTGGGCTTGGAGTCGTCGGGCGTAAGCAGCACGACCAAGCCGTTCTTCAGCGTGTATTGCGTGGTGCCCTCGATGGACGGGCCTTGTGCGACGCCGGCGGGCAATTCGAGCGCGTTGGCGGCCGCCATGAAGGCGCCCAGGAGCAGGATGGCGGCGGCATTCAGGATTCGTGCTAGGGGCAAAGACATAGGGTTGTTCCTGGCGGGTAGTGGGGCAAAGGTTATTTGGAGAGCTTTTCCATGGCCAGCTTCAGGCCGGCCACGGTCATGCCGTACATGCGATCGTGCATGATGTTCTTGATAAGGGCAATGGACTGGCGATATTCCCAATAGCCTTCGGGTTCGGGATTCAGCCAGACCGACTTGGGCCAGTTGTCGAGCAGGCGCTGCAGCCATGCGGCCCCGGTTTCACGGTTGTTGTGCTCGACCGAGCCTCCCGGCTGGAGTATTTCGTAGGGACTCATGGTGGCGTCGCCCACGATGATCAGGCGCCAGTCCTCGTTGTACTTGCGCAGTATGTCCCAGGTTTCGATGCGTTCGGTGGATCGGCGCCGGTTGTTCTGCCACAGCGATTCGTAGGGGCAGTTATGAAA
>JBEBXF010000244.1:0-5390 GCA_040391725.1 Eoetvoesiella caeni
CCAGGGCCGGCCGGCGCCGGTTGGCGCCGAGGGCGAGATCGTCATCGGCGGCGCCGCGGTCGCGTCCGGATATACCGTGCCCGAGGCGGCGGGCCGTGAACGCTTTTTCCTTGACGATGCCGGCGCGCGATGCTATCGCACCGGAGACATCGGCCGCTTGCGCGCCGACGGCATGGTGGAATTTCTGGGACGCGGCGACGACATGGTCAAGATTCGCGGCCATCGCATCGAGCCCGCGGGCCTGGCCGAATTGCTGCGCACGCATCCTCAGGTGCGCGACGCGGCGGTGCTGGTGCGGCGCGAGGAAGGGCGCGAACCGGCGCTGCTGGCGGCGGTCGCCGGCGAGGCTGATGCCGCCAGCCTTTCCGCCTGGCTGGCGCAGCATGTGCCGGCCGCCATGGTGCCCGCGCGCATCGCCATCTATGCGGCCCTGCCGCTGACGGCCAATGGCAAGGTCGACCGCCAGGCTCTGCTGGCGGCCATGGCGGAGAGGGCCGACGCACGGCCTGCTTCGGGCCATGCAGCTGTTGCACCCGCCACGGCGGATGAACAGCCCGTGTCCGTCATTGTCGACATCTGGCGTGCCGTGCTGCAGCGCTCCGACGTCGAACCCGATGATGACTTCTTCGACCTGGGCGGCGATTCCATCATGGCCATCCAGATCGTCGGCCGCGCACGCGCGGCCGGGCTGGCGCTTACGCCCGCCCAGGTGTTCCAGGCGCCGACTCCTAGGGGCCTGGCGCGTATTGCGACGCCGGTGAACGGCGGCGTGGCGGGCGTGCTTCCTGTTGAAGGGCCTGTGCCGCTGACGCCCATCCAGCAATGGTTTCTGGAAACTCCGATGCCGCGGCGCAACCGCTGGTGCCTCACCGCGGTGTTCGCCGCGCCGTCCGAGGTTTCGTCCGGGCGCCTGCGATCCGTGCTTGAGGCGATTGTCGGGCGCCATGACGCCTTGCGCACTTGTGTGGATCTCGATGGCGTGCCTCCCGTTCAGTGCGTCGGCCCGATGCCGGCCCTTTGCATCGAGGCGTTCCCGGCGGCGGACGGCGAGGCGCTGCATGCCGCCCAGGACGATCTGGCCGACCGGCTGATGGACAGTCTGGATCTGGCCAATGGTCAGGTCATTGCCGCGGGCGTCATCCCGCTTGCGGATCGGCAGGGCGCGCACATTGTCGTCGCCGTTCACCACGCCGTGTTCGACATCGTGTCGTGGTCGGTTTTTGCCGATGAGCTCGAATCGGGCCTGCTTCACGAAAACGCCGTCATGCCTTCCGCCTCGACGTCGTGGTCGTGGTGGGCGCAGGCTTCGTCCAGGCGCGCCGATGCCGTGCTCGACCGGCTGCCGTATTGGGCCGACACGGCGCGGCGGGCGGCGCAGGCGGCGGCATTGCCTGTCGATCATGCCGATCGGGCCAACCGTGAAGGCGATGTCTGCGAACGCCGGTTGAGCCTGCCGCATGGCGGAGGCGATTTCCTGGCAGGCATGGCAACCGTCTTCGGCCTGCGCCCCCACGAGGCGATTCTGGCCGTGGTCGGGGCGGCCCTGGCCGAATGGGCCGGCGTCCCGATTGCCGTCGAGCTGGAAGGGCATGGACGGCAGGCGTTCTCGGCCGATATCGATCTGTCGCGCACCATGGGCTGGTTCACGACGCGCTATCCGGTGGTTCTGCCCGCTCTGGATTCCGATCTGGCAGGCTGGGTGGTGGCTTTCAAGGAGGCGCTGCGCAGCGTGCCCGACGACGGCGCCACTTATGGCTTGCTGCGCCGGGGCGGGCATGCGCAGATCCATGTGGAGCCCGAGGTGTCATTCAATTTCGTCGGCGATCTTGGCCAATACGGCGCCCGCGCCATGCCGCTGGTGCGCCTGGGCGCAGGCGTCGAGCGCGCGCCCGACGCGGGCCGTCGGCACTTGCTGGGGTTCGATGCCTGGCAGGACGAAGCGGGTGTGGCGCTGTCCTGCCGTTTCGCGGCGCGGCATGCCGTCGGCACCATCGATGCTCTGCTGGCGGCGATCGAAGGCTATGCCCAGGCATTGGCGGCGGCTTGCGCCGCATCGTCCAATGCGGTTTACACGCCGTCCGATTTCACCGGCATGGAGTTTTCGCAAGATGAACTGGATCAGTTGATGGGCGAGTTCGACGAGGCGGATGACGCTGGCACTGGAACCGCCAATAATCCGCGCAACGATGCAGCGTAACGCGTTTTCTCCGGATATGGCCCATCCCTTGCGCGAGGGGTGGGCCATTGGCCGAGAGCACGACCGCTGGTCAGTGTTTGTCTAATCCGACCCGGAATCCATACTGCCCCTTGTCGCCATTGACGATGATGGCCTTGTCCCCGATGGTGAAACGCATCAGGTCTTCGCCCACCACGACCGGCCCGTCGTAGGTCTTGCCGACTTGTTCGAGCAGGATGTTGGAGGCGGGCAGATCCAGTTGCTCGCCGGACAGGCGTATGACCAGATGCGTAAACGCCGCAAGCGCGGGCCTGGCTTCGCTGAATATTTTGCCGGCCTCTTCGGGGCTGGTATGGTGCGCCGCTACGGCTTTGAAAATGGGTTTTTTCTCCATCAGTTCGGGCGTGATGTAAGCCACTTCGTGCAACAGCAGGTCGGCGCCCTTGGCGGCCTTGGCGACTCTTTCATCGTAAGTGGTGTCGCCGCTGATGACGGCTTTTTTACCGTCGTACTCGATGATGTAGCCGAAATTGGGCTTGATCAGGTCGCCATGGTGTGTATCGAAGGCCGTGATCTTGATGCCGTCGTGTTCGTAGCTGAATCCGCCTTTGATATCGTGGGCGTCGATCTCGATGCCGGAAAGCGGTTCTTTTTCATCCGCGTGGCGGATGCGCGTGTTTTCCGAGAAAGCCATCTCGAGATGCTTGGCCATGGCTTCGGTGCCTTTGGGGCCGTACAGAACCATGGGTGTGGTGCGGCCCCCGTAACCCGTGCCTATCCAGCCCGTCATCCAGAAATCGGCCAGGCCGTTCAAGTGATCGGAGTGCGAGTGGGTGATGAAGCTGGCCGTGATCTTGCCGATGGGGATGCCGAGCTGGGCCAGGCGGATGGTGACGCCGCGTCCCAGATCGATGAGGTATTTGCCGGAGCCCGCCTCGATCAGGATGGATTGACTGAAGCGCGTGGCGTTGGGGGCGGGGCTGCCGGTGCCCAGCAGGGTAATCGTGAGCGGCTTGGCCTGCGCCATGAGCGGCGCGGCGGCGAGCGCCAGCATCGCCAGGGCGGCAAAAGCCATTCTGCGCGTGGCGGCGAGAAACAGGTTTGGATAATGTGTTGGCATTCTTGATCCCTCCTCGTGGAATGAGCCTTGTCCTGATTGCTGTTGCACCATTGGCGGCGGTACGGCTGTGGGACGGCGGTTGCGCGGCCCGTTTTTGTTCGGATCGGGGCCGCGCCTTCCGAGCATAGCAAGAAAGCTTTTCGGGTTGAACGATTTGTATGCGTCAGATCGTTACTGCTAGGAGGGGCGGTAGCGATTCGAGGCGGCGCCCCGGGGAGCGGGGCGCTCAGGATGGGCGATCAGCGCCGAACCAGGGTGCCAAGCCCGTTCTCGTCATAGATTTCTATGGTGACGCTTTGCGCCGTGCCGCCTGGGCCGGGGGTGAAGGTGACGGCGGAACGCGAGCCCGGTGCGGCCATTTCGCTGTCGGGTTCGAACACGAAGATATTGCCGCTCCAGTGCTGCAGCGCAAAGGTGTTTCCGGCCGGGCCCATGACCAGCGCCAGGTGATCGCCTCGTTGCTGGATCTGGGCGTCGCCGTAGTAGTCGTTGGTGTAGGTGCCGATATAGGCATTTGACGGCAGCGCGGGCTCGGGGTTGTCGGGCAGGGGCTGCCCCGCGTATTTTCCTGTGGGGTTGGTCAAGGCGGCAAACTTGGGCTCGAAGAACTCCAGCCAGTCGCGGGTGCTGTGTCCGTACTTGACGAGATCCATGTAGGTATTGGTGATGGCCTCGGCCGCGCCTACCGGCAGGGCGTTGGTCAGGGCGATGATGCCGGTGTCGGCGGCGGGAAGCAGCGCGAAGCTAGTGCCCGCGCCCATCAGGAAGGCGCCGGAGTGGCTGTACTGGACATAGCCCGACGATGCCGCGGCGGGCATCGAGATATTGAATCCGTAGCCGTAGTAGCCGGTGGGATCGCCCTCTGCGGCGGGCTGCATGGTGAGCATCTGGGGGCTGAGCGCCGGCCGCAGGGCGGTTTCGGAAACGATCTGCCTGCCCTGGTACTGGCCATCGTGCAGCACCATGATCATCCAGTTTGCCATGTCGACCACGTTGGAGCTGACCCCGCCGGCGGGTGATTGCGGATCGGGCTGCCGTTGGGGCCCAGGCTGGAAAACGCCGTTGACGCGGATATGCGGCGAGGCCCGGTTGCTGCGGGCCATGAAGTCCGCATAGCGGGAACTGGTGGAGCTCATGCCCAGCGGGCCATAAATGGCCTGGTCGGACAGGCTTTCCCAATCGGTGCCCGCGGCTTGGGCAACGGCTTGCGCGCCGGCGGTAAGGCCGAAATTGGTATAGGCGTAGTGGCTGCCCAGGGGCTCCACGGGCAGAAAACGCAGGCGCTCCAGCACCTGCATGCGATCATAGCCCAGGTCTTCCAGGTCGTCGCCCGCATGATCCGGCAAGCCTGAACGGTGCGCGTAGAAGTCGCCGACGGTGACCCGGGCGGTGGAGACCGGGTTTTGCAGGGCGAACCACGGCAGGTACTTCACGACCGGCGTGTCCCAGGAAACAATCCCTTTGCCGACCTCGGCCGCCACCACGGTGGAACCTACGGATTTGGATAGCGAAGCCAGCTGGAACACGGTGTTGGCGTCGATGAGATCCGGCTCTCCGAGCTTGCGCACGCCGAAACCCTTGGCATAGACAATTTTCCCTTGATGCACGACGGCGACGGCCACACCGGGAATGCCCGATCGGGCCAGGACGTCGGTGACGACGCCGTCGAGCTGCGCCACGGCGCCGGTAACCTGGGCCGGGTCGATGGAGTTGGCCGAAGCGCTGGAGTCATCGCTGCAGGAGCTTAATGCGATAAGGGCCGCGGCGATGGGTATGGCCATGAAGAGCCGTGTGAGCATGTCGTCTCCGGGTTTGCGTAGTGCGGGTATTATGTAATCCAAAGCCAGAAAATCAAAGACTAATGTCAGAAAGTTAAAGATTCTGCTCCCGCATTGTGGCGAAGACGCTCCGGCGGATGGGCTGGAGCTCTTTGCTCTGCGACAATAGCGTGGTCTTGATTTTTGGTTGGAGCCGTACGGCATGAATAAAACGCTTAATGTGGCGCTGGCGGGCGCGGATGCCTTCGGCATCAAGCATCTGGAAAGCCTTGCAAAGATCGACGGCGTGCGCGTCGTTTCGCTCATCGGGCGCGAT
>JBEBXF010000245.1:0-5383 GCA_040391725.1 Eoetvoesiella caeni
CATCCAGCAGGCTTAGAAACGTGTCCTGCGCCAGGTCGGCTGCCGCGAACGTGTCGCCCACACGCTTGCGCAGCCAGCCCTGAAGCCATGTGCTGTGCTCGACATACAGCACGGCCAAATCGTCGGTAATAGGTGGATCCTGGGCGGGCATGAGGACGGGACGGGGGAGGTCTGAATAATGTAATAATATAATGAGAATAAATCTCATTATTACACATAATCGAACCATTCGATCCGGTAGCCCGCCATCGAATGAGTACGGCGGCTAGTTCCAAACCGGCTGCGGCCATCATCAATCGGGCCTTGCCACCACCCTGATCAGGCCGCTGCTGCCGCCGCGTGGATTCTCATGTACGCGCACCGTTCCGCACCAGCGATTCCCACTGGCTTTCGTACTCATTGATTCGAAAATCCTCTGCGAGAAAATCGATAAAGGCGCGTGTCTTTGCTGGGATGTAGCGGCGATGCCGGTAGACCAGTTTGATCGACATGCGTGGCAATTCCCAGTCCGTCAATAAAGGCAATAGCCGGCCGGCGATTAAGTCGTCGTGGATGACGTAAGTGGGTTGAGCCAGGATGCCCTGCCCATGCAAGGCGGCGACTTTTAGAACCTGCCCGTCATTGGCTTCCAGCATGGGTGTGGTCGGCAGCGTAACCAGTTCGTTGCCGCGGCGGAACTTGAGTTCATCCGGACTGTGGTGCGTGTAAAGCAACAGTTGATGCTTGGCTAGCGCCTGGGGATGATCGGGTATTCCATGCCGTTCAAGATACTCTGGCGACGCTGCCAGAACCCGCCGTGTTTCGGCCAGATGGCGGCTGATCAAGCTGGAGTCCGGCTCAAATTCGCGAGTCCGGATGGCTACGTCGATATCGTTTTCAATGATGTCCTGATAACGATTGGCGACAACCATTTTGACGCGCACTTTGGGGTAGCGCTGTGCAAACCCTGACAATAGCGGCGCAATGTGCTGCAGTGTCATGGACAGCGAGGCGGTAACGCGCAGGACACCTGCCGGCTCGATGGTTTGCGCATTGACTTTTTCGACGGCCTCTTGCATTTCGCTCAAGACGCTTTTGCAGCGCTCATAGAAATTCTGCCCGATTTCGGTCACGAATGAACGGCGTGTGCTGCGTTCGATCAGGCGCGCGCCAAGGCGCTCTTCCAGTGCGGCCAAGTGTCGGGTTGCGGATGCGCGAGATAAGCCGAGTGTATCGGCGGCCTTGCTCAGACTACCTAGTTCGGCAACGTGTACGAACAGCTCGTACTCGGTCCATTTATCCATGATTAATTCCGTATTTTGGAAAGGTTAATTCCATTCTTGCGGTTTCGCTACATATCCACAGTTTTTATAATCTTTTCAGCTACTAAGCAAATGCTCTAAAAAACGGGGAAAAGAACGCCTACGTCGCTCATCGTGAGGACAAAAGCATGGAATCCCAAGAAATAAACGATAGCCCGAGCGGGTCATCGAGCGCGCTGCAGCGCCGGCGCTCACTGCATACCTGGAGACAACGATTATGGAACGAGCCGAGGTCACACCTTCGCAAACAGAGGGGCAGTCCCTGAGCTGGCCGGCGAGCGACTTTTCTCGCGTGCCTTACGATGTATTTACAGACCCGAAGATATATAAGCGGGAGATGGAACGATTGTTTCGCGGGCCGGTATGGAACTATCTGGGACTTGAAATCGAGATTCCCAATTGGGGGGACTTTCAAACCACTTGGGTGGGTGATGCGGCAGTGGTCGTGACGCGCGCCAAAGACGGCAGCGTGCACGCCTTCGAGAACTCCTGTGCTCACCGAGGCGCGCGCATTGTCGACAAAGTGCGTGGCAACGCCAAACGGCACTCTTGCGCGTATCACTTGTGGACATACAATCTCGCGGGAGACTTGATCGGCGTGCCGCTCGAAAAGGGGCTCAACGGCAAGGGCGGCATGCCGCCATCCTTCGAGAAGAAGGACCATGGCTTGCGCACCTTGCGCATCGCTACGTATGGCGGGCTGATTTTCGGCACCTACAGCGATCAGACGGAACCGCTTGAGGACTATCTTGGCGCACACAGTCTTGCGCAGATCGAGCGCCTGCTGGTTCAGCGCAAGCCGAAGGTCATCGGCTACCTGCGGCAGAAAATACCGGGCAACTGGAAACTCTACAATGAAAACGTGCGCGATCCGTACCACGGTTCGTTGCTGCATACGTTCCAGGTCTCGTTCGGGCTCCAGACGCCGGCGATGAAAGGCGGCATCAAAATGGACAAGGATGGCAAGAACACATGGAACCATTCGATCCTGAGCGCCGACGATAACAAGCACCAGGGTGATCTGGCGGCCGCTTATAGCGGCACGGACAAGTTCAACCCCGATCTCAAGTTGAATGATCCGTCGCTGGCGCAGGTCAAGCTCGACCTCGACGACAATATCAAGACAACGATCTTGTCCATGTTCCCTAGCTTGATCCTGGCTCAGGTCGATAACACCTATGCGGTACGTCATCTGCGGCCCAAAGGTCCTGACGCCGTTGAGTTGCACATCACTTATCTGGGTTTCGAGAGCGATACGCCCGAGCAATTGCAAAGCCGCCTTTTATCGGTCAACTTCATTGGCCCTTCTGGCTATATTTCTCTGGAAGACGGCGAGGCCTTACGCTTGGTGCAAGAAGGCGCAAAAATGCGAAGCGGCGATTATTCGATGCTTGAGATGGGCGGTCTTGGCGAGATTCAGGATACGGATTACCTGTCGCAGGAAATCTCTATCCGTGGTTTCTGGAAGCATTATCACCGACTAATGGCTTTCGACCGCGATGGCGAGGTCAACCGGCAACAGGAATCAGCATGATGACCATGACACTTCACGAACGGGTTGCGCGCTTTTATTTCGACTATGCAGATGCCCTGAACCAAGGAAAATATGCCGAATGGCCTGATTTTTTCAGTCTCGATGAGTGCGATTATCGTATTGTTTCGCGAGAGAACCACGACGCGGGACTGCCCGCGCCGTTGATGGGGTGCTATACGCACGGCATGGTGAAGGATCGCGTTGCGATGTTGATTGACGAGGCCCTGACCTATCGCCACATGTACTTCCGTCACTACATTACCAATGTACGTGTTGATGAATGCCCCGACGGCAGCCTCGATGCCAGCGCGAACCTTCTTGTGATGCAGTGCGATCAAGAGGGGAACGCATCCACTTATATGGTTGGACGTTACGAAGATAAGCTGTCGTTGTGCGAAGAGCGGCTCAAACTGCGCAAGCGGCTTGTAATCATCGATTCGTTCAGCATCGATACGGCGCTTGCTGTTCCGCTATAAGCAGAAGCTTGTTGTCCGACCATCTTTGCGTCGGAAGCAGCGGCGATGCTTTCTAAGTTTTCAGGCTTTGGGAAGAGAGACGATATGTCGAGTTTATTGATTGAGATGACCGACCGCGGAGGGGTCGTCCATCCATTCGAGTGTCAAGCCGGTTCGAGTTTGATGCAGATGTGCCAGACTCATGGGCTGCCAGTCGCAGCCACGTGCGGAGGGGCAAAATCCTGCGGCACGTGTCATGTATATGTTCATGAAGGATATGGGCGGGTGGGAGCACCCGACGAAGACGAAGCCGACCTGCTTGGCGAGTCCGACCACTATCGTGAAGGTATTTCACGCTTGAGCTGCCAGGTCTTGCCTGAGTCGTTGTCCGGAACACTGCAGGTCGAGCTTGCGCCGGAGGATTAGGCGCTTCAGTTTTTCTTGGCAGCACGATTTGGCATTGAGCCCAGGAGAATTCAAGCGTGAACCGGGCATCCCGCCAGGCAAGGTTTACACTGTTTGGGTATGCACGACCTTTTTGGAATGAAGCAGCATTAAATTCCTAACTGAGTCCTGGTGGGTTTATGACCTGCCGGGGCTTTTTGTCATGAGATGATCGATGCCGAAAAGACTCACCGCTGAACAGTTTGGGCCTGAAAGGCTGAATCAGCTTGCCGGCGCCGCCGATGACTTGATGCTGCTGGTGGAAGTCATTGACGCCGGCGGGTTCAGCGCCGCGAGCGTGCGCACCGGGGTTCCGAAATCGAGATTGAGCCGTCGCATCGCTGCTCTCGAAGAGAAGCTTGGCGTTAATCTGCTATTGCGTAACTCCCGCAACTTTGAGGTAACCGAAATAGGCGAGCAGCTCTACCAGCACGGGTGTATTGTCCGCTCGGAAATGCACGCTGCGATGACGCTTGTGCATGACACGCAAGGCGAGCCCTGTGGAACCTTGCGTGTTGCTTGCCCGATCGCGCTGGTGACGGAGGTTGTTGGCCGTGTCGCGGCTGACTTCGCGCTGGCCTATCCTCGTGTTCGTTTTTGCTTGAGTACGACCATGGGCACGCTGGAGTCACAGACCAAACATGCCGATCTGGTGTTATTGCCATCAGCCAAGGACTTGCCGGATTCGGACATGATCGTGCATCGGGTGGCGCTTGCCAGATATATATTGGCTGCCGCGCCTGCGGTTCTCGAGGCTGCAGGCCACCCCACTCATCCGGACGCCTTGTCGGGTATGGACGCGATTGGTTGGGGAAGCACGGACGAGTCTACACGATGGCATCTGGTGGGTCCGAATAACGAGCAGGCGGACTTCGAAGCTCGAATCCGCTTTTCCAGCGACAACCTGATAATGATTCACGAGGCGGCGCTCGCCGGCCTTGGCGTTGCGCGCTTGCCGGAAATTCAGTGCCGCCGCCACATCGAGCGGGGGCAGTTGTGCGTGGTCATGCCGGGCTGGGCGCCGCCCCCTATTTCCATTTATGCGTTATATGCCTCACGCCGTCATATCAGTATCGCGGGAAAATTATTCCTGAACGAACTGGTAAAGCAATTTCAAGCATTGACGTCTTGAGATGGCTAAGCGTCACACAGCTTAAGCCTCCCGCAATCACATTTCCCAACGATTGATTGGCACGCTATACGGCGATGCCATGGCTAAGCGCGTCGGTGCTCTTTGCGGAATCATCGTTGCAGAAACAGGATTTTGTGTTTGGGTTTTATGTCTTGTGTGGATCCGTTCTGGATGATTAGATTGCGATGTGAATAATGAAAGCATGATTAAAAAAATGGGTTTGAGCATGCCCGGCAGCAACGTCACAGGAGACAGCTAAATTGGACGACAAAGATATTGTTCTGAATATTCCATTAGGTAAGTTGCGTGGCAAGGATCATGATGGGTTCTTGTCTTTTCACGCAGTGCCGTATGCGAAGCCGCCGGTTGGCCCTCTGCGTTTTTCGCCTCCGGTTCCCGCCGGTCCATGGAGTGGCGAGCGCGATGCCCGGCAGCCTGGTCCCGTTCCTCCCCAGAAGCCTTCACGAATAGAGACGTGCACCGGTCCCGTGGAGATGCCCCAGAACGAGGATTGCCT
>JBEBXF010000246.1:0-5346 GCA_040391725.1 Eoetvoesiella caeni
TTCTTGACGCCGAACAGCATGGGGGCGACGCAGGCATTGCCGGCCTGGGCCTGGATGGTGGTTTCCTTGCGGCCGTCGAACAGCACGTCGCTGTGGGCGGCCAACTGCTCGATGCCGGCGACGATGGCTTTTTGCTGCTGCAGGCTGACCAGGCTGCCCATGCGGACGTCGGGGTTGCGCGGGTCGCCGACGGTAATGGTCTTGAGCTTGGCGGCGATGGCGCCGGCCACGGATTCGTAGCGGGCCTCGGGCACGAAGATGCGGCGTATGGCCGTGCATTTCTGGCCGGACTTGATGGTGAGTTCGCGCACGACCTCACGCACCAGAAGGTCGGAGGCGGCGTCGCCTTCGTCGGCGCCCAGGATGGCGCTGTTGACGCTGTCGGTTTCGGCGTTGAAGCGCACGCCGTCATGCAGCAGGCGCGGGTGGCTGCGCAGCGTGGCGGCGGTGTCCGCCGAACCGGTGAACGAAACCATGTCCAGGCCGTTCAGGGCCTCCAGCATGCCTTCGGGCCGGCCGCAAACGAGGCTCAGGGCGCCATTCGGCAAGACGCCGGACTCGATGACGTCCTTGACCATTTCGTGGGTGAGCCACGCGGTGGCGCTGGCCGGCTTGACGACGATGGGAACGCCCGACAGCAGGGCCGGCGCGGCTTTTTCCCAAAGTCCCCAGGCCGGGAAGTTGAACGCGTTGATCAGCAGGGCCACGCCGTGCGAGGGCACGTGGATGTGCTGGCTGGCGAAGACGTTGTCGCGGGCCAGGGACTCGGGCTCGCCGTCCAGCCGCAGATGCCGTCCGGTAATCTTGCCGCCGAGCTTGGCGTAGTAGGAAAGGGTGTAGATGGCCCCGTCGACGTCCACGGCGGTGTCGTTTTGAACCGTTCCGGAGTTTTGCAGGGAAATATCGTAGTACTTGTCGCGGTTGTTCTGCAGAACCTGGACGATCTGCTTGAGCAAGTCTGCCCGTTCAGCGTAGCTCAGGGCGCGCAGGGCGGTTCCGCCGTGCTTGCGGGCCCAGTCGTAGCAGGCCGCCATGTCGAGTCCGTCGGCGCTGACGGTGGCCAGTTCCGTGCCCAGCACTGGGTCATAGAGCGCCGAACCCGGCCCCTTGCCTTCCTGCCATTGGCCCTGAGTGTAGTTTGCGAGTTTTGTCATGGTGTTTGCTTCGAGTGTTCAAGTTGAGGGCCTGGCGGCTGGGGCCGCTGCGGGCTGTTGCTGCGTTCGGCCGAGCCTGCGCGGTTCGGGCCTGGTATCCGGGTGGTGTGCGGCTAGGCCTTGGCCGCGGGCCGGGTGAATTCGATTTTTCCCTGGGGCAAAAGATAAAGAACCAGCGCGTCGCCGTCGCTGACCGTGGGGCTGTGCGCCGAGTCCGGCCCATAGACCAGCCAGCCGCCCGCCTGTCCGTCGAACTTCGCGTCGCCTTCCAGGGGCATGATGAGGTCGATTTCGCCGTTGGGATGGCGGTGGTGCGGGCCTGCAATGTTGTGCATGTGCACGACATCGACCGAATAGCCGTCCAGGTCGTCGCACGGCTTGATGACCCGGCCGTAGCGCACGCCGCCGCCTTCGTACTGGCACATCCAGCCTTCCTGCTCCGCGGTTTTACAGGTCTCGAAGATGCGGTTGTAGTCGGCGCCGCCAAAGGGAAACCGTTCGTTCAACGCCGCCTGCAGTGTTTTATCCAGCGGGCGGCCGTTGATGAACTGGGTGACGGTTTGGATAAGTGATTGAAATGTCTCGATAGTCACGGCGATTTGTCCTGTGTTCTGGATTCCGCGCGGCGGAGCCGGCATGCATGCCTTGAACACGTTTGCGGCGGCTGCCTTTCTGTGAACGTGTGCGTGGGGAAGCGTATGCTGCTATCGTTTGCCTCGCTCCGGACGACGGATCGCAGGTAGCACCTGTTTAAGTAAAAACTTGTCAGCGAACCTGAAAATTAGTTGTTTTCTTTCCGATAGTCAAGCATTATAATGCATGTCAGGCCGAATATAAGGGTTTTCTTTAGTGGAAAACAGAGCGCTAGATACGAACGCCGCCGTGGCGGCGGTCACCGCAAACCTCGATCGGGATCCCTATCTCATTTCGCTGGGCGAACGCGTGCGCCGGCTGCGCGCGCGGCGCGGCATGACGCGCAAGGAGCTGGCCCGCGCGGCCAGCGTATCCGAGCGGCACCTTGCCAATCTGGAGCGGGGCGTGGGCAATGTGTCCATATTGGTGCTGCTGCAAATTGCCCAGGCCTTCAATTGCGAGCTGGCCGAGCTGGTGGGCGACATCACCACGTCCAGCCCCGAATGGCTGCTCATCCGCGAACTGCTGGGCAATCGTTCCGAACAAGAGCTGCAGCTGGCGCGTGAAACCCTGGCGGGCCTGTTCGAAGGCGGAAGCGGGGGCGCGGGCAGCCGCAACAAGCTTCGCCAGATTGCCCTGGTGGGCTTGCGCGGCGCCGGCAAGTCCACGCTGGGCCGTCTGCTGGCCGCCGAAATCGGCTATCCGTTCGTTGAATTGAGCAGCGAGATCGAGCGGGTCGCGGGTTGCGGCATTCTTGAAATCCACAGTCTCTACGGCCCCACCGCGTATCGCCGCTACGAGCGGCGCGCGCTCGAAGAGGCCTTGCAGCTATACCCCGAAATGGTGCTGGCCACGCCGGGCGGCCTGGTTTCCGAGCCCGCCACCATGAACGTCATGCTGGCCCATTGCTACACCATATGGGTCAAGGCCACGCCAGAAGACCATATGGCGCGGGTCATGGCGCAAGGCGATTTCCGGCCCATGGCCGGCAACAACGAGGCCATGGCCGACCTCAAGCGCATTCTCGCCAGCCGGGAAGCGTTCTATTCCAAGGCCGATTACGTATGTTCCACCAGTCATCGCAATCTGACTGCGTGCGTGGACGAACTCAGCAACCATATCCGGCAGGTTGCCGGACAGGCCCAGGTGTAAATACAGGCGGTGGGCGGCATCGCCATGGGAAAGCCGCAGCAATATCCATCTCTTCGTGCGGGCGGCCAGGCATCATCGCCAAAAAAGTGCATCAAAATGCATTTTCGTGTTGACGACGTATTTTTGATGCAGTATTATGCATCACCATCAGGCAGATGCACTATTGTTCAGGTTTTGAAAATTTTGGAGCCCTCTCATGAATCAAGCCGTTTCTCGTGTCGAATTCCGTACCGAGCCCAGCCAATACAAGCACTGGTCTCTTTCCTTTGACGGCGCCGTTGCCACGCTTGCCATGGATGTGGCGGAAGACGGCGGCCTGCGCCCCGGCTACAAGCTCAAGCTCAACTCCTACGACCTGGGCGTCGACATCGAATTGCACGACGCGCTGCAGCGCATCCGCTTCGAGCATCCCGAAGTCCGCACGGTGGTCGTCACCAGCCTGAAAGACCGCATCTTCTGTTCCGGCGCCAATATTTTCATGCTGGGCCTGTCCAGCCACTCGTGGAAAGTCAATTTCTGCAAGTTCACCAACGAAACCCGCAACGGCATCGAAGACTCCAGCCGCTACAGCGGCCTGAAATTCGTGGCCGCCATCAACGGCGCCTGCGCCGGCGGCGGCTACGAGCTGGCGCTGGCCTGCGACGAGCTCCTGCTCATCGACGACCGTTCCTCGGCGGTGTCGCTGCCCGAAGTTCCCCTGCTGGGCGTGCTGCCCGGCACCGGCGGCCTTACCCGCGTCACCGACAAGCGCAAAGTGCGCCACGACCACGCCGACATTTTCTGCACCCTGGTCGAAGGCGTGCGCGGACAGCGCGCCAAGGACTGGCGCCTGGTCGACGACCTGATCAAGCCGGCCCAATTCGCCGAGGGCATCAAGAAGCGCGCGCTCGAGCTGGCCGCCGGCAGCGACCGTCCCGCCGATGCCAAGGGCGTCGCCCTGACCCCGGTCAAGCGCACCGACGGCGAAAACAGCCTGAGCTACAAATACGTGAATGTGCAGATCGACCGCGAGCGCCGCCTGGCCACCTGGACCATCCGCGCGCCCGAAACCGACGTGCCCGACAGCGTCGAAGCCATCCTGGCCCAGGGCGACGCCTGGTGGCCGCTGCAAATGGCGCGCGAACTGGACGACGCCATCCTGCACATGCGCACCAACGAATTGGTCATCGGCACCTGGGTGTTCAAGACGGAAGGCGATGCCGCCAAAGTGCTGGCCGCCGACGCCACGCTGCAAAAATTCGGCGACAACTGGTTCGTGCGTGAAACGGTCGGCATGCTGCGCCGCACGCTGGCTCGCCTGGACGTCACCTCGCGTTCCTTGTTCGCCCTGATCGAGTCCGGCTCATGCTTCGTCGGCACGCTGCTCGAAGTGGCCCTGGCTTGCGACCGCGCCTATATGCTCGACGACCCCGATGCCGACCAGCCCGCGCAAATCGTGGCCAACGAGATGAATTTCGGCAGCTACCCCATCGTCAACGGCCAAAGCCGTATCCAGCGCCGCTTCTACGAAGAAGTCCCCGCCATCGAAGCCGTGCGCGCCGCGGCCGGCAAGCCGTTGGATGCCATCGAAGCCGAGAAGGCCGGCCTGGTCACGTTCGCCCTGGACAGCCTGGACTGGGACGACGAGGTGCGTATCGCCCTGGAAGAACGTATGGCGCTGTCGCCCGATGCCTTGACCGGTCTCGAAGCCAATCTGCGCTTCGGCCCCAAAGAGTCCATGGAGACCCGCGTGTTCGGCCGCCTGACGGCATGGCAGAACTGGATCTTCTACCGTCCCAACGCTTCCGGTGAAAGGGGAGCGCTCAAGCTGTACGGCAAGGGCGAGAAGGCCGATTTCGATCTGAACCGCGTATAAGTTGTTGTTCATTCAAGCACACAGAATTTTCCCAAGGAGTCATTGAGATGTCCGGAATCAATTATTCAGAAAAAATCCCCAACAACGTCAACCTGTCCGGTGACCGCACCTTGCAGCGCGCTTTGGAGCACTGGCAGCCCAATTACCTGAAATGGTGGCAGGACATGGGCCCGGAAGGCTCGCAAAACATGGACGTGTACCTGCGCACGGCCGTCAGCGTGCAGCCCGATGGCTGGGCCAATTTCGGCCATGTGAAAATGCCCGACTACCGCTGGGGCATCTTCCTGACGCCGCAGGACGGCGAGCGCAAAATGCATTTCGGCGAAAACATCGGCAAGGACGTCTGGCAGGAAGCCCCGGGCGAACACCGCGCCAACCTGCGCCGCATCATCGTCACCCAGGGCGATACCGAGCCCGCTTCGGTCGAGCAGCAGCGCCACCTGGGCCTGACCGCGCCTTCGCTGTACGACTTGCGCAACCTGTTCCAGGTCAACGTGGAAGAAGGCCGCCACCTGTGGGCCATGGTCTACCTGCTGCACCGCTACTTCGGCC
>JBEBXF010000247.1:0-5334 GCA_040391725.1 Eoetvoesiella caeni
CCTGGACGAAGCCACCTCGGCCATGGACGAAGGCCTGGAAGACGCCATGTACCGATTGGTGCGCGAGCACCTGCCCCGCACCCGGCTGGTCAGCGTGGGACACCGCAGCACGCTGCTGGCGCACCACCCCCGCCTGCTGACCTTGAAACTGGAAGGCGCCTGGGAATTGTCCAGGCCATGAGCGCGCGGCACAGTCCGTGCACGGCCCCGGCGCAAGCCGGCGCGCCCCGCCGTTTTAATGCATCGCGGCTTATCAGTTACTCTTATCGTTGCGGACCACCGCCCGGCCGCGGCAACACGACGGCCGCCGGGCGATGGCCTCGTCCGGTTTTGCCTGCTTCACCCGCTTGTCAAGGCCACTTATCCATTCATCGCGCACTTCGGAAACCATGAACTACCTCGCCATCAAACACCTGCACATCACCGCGGCCGTATTGAGCATACTTTTCTTCGTACTGCGCGCCTATTGGTCCGTTGCAGGATCGCCCAAGCTGCAAGCCAAGTTCGTGCGCATCGCGCCGCATGTCATCGACACCGTGCTGCTGGTATGCGGCATCATCCTTGCCATCATGATCGGCCCCGAGCAGCCGTGGATACTGGCCAAACTGATCGGCGTCGTCCTGTACATCGTCATCGGCACCATCGCCATCAAGCGGGGCAAGACACCCAGCACGCGGGCCGTGGCGGCGGTGGTTGCCGTGCTGGTGTTTTTCTATATCGTGGGCATCGCCATCAACCATAACTGGCTGTCGTGGTTCGCATGAACGGCAAACCCACCCTCCCTGAATACGAAACCATTGCCCTGGTGCTGCAGGGCGGCGGCGCCCTGGGCGCCTATCAGGCGGGCGTATTCCAGGGACTGGACGAAGCCGGCATCGTTCCCACCTGGCTGGCCGGCATTTCCATCGGCGCCTTGAACACCGCCATTCTTGCCGGCAACCCTCCCGAAAAACGCGTCGCGCGCCTGCGCGAATTCTGGGACACCATCTGCCAGCCCAACATCGGCATGGGCGTGGCGCCGGTGTTCGACCAGGACATCTTCGGCGTCACCGACTTCGTGCGCGGCGCCATGAATTCCTTCAGCGCGGGAAACACCATGCTGGGCGGGCAGGCCGGATTCTTTCATCCGCGCTTTCCGCCGCCCATGTGGAGCCATGCCGGCTCCCCGGGCACGGCCAGCTACTACACCACGCACCCGCTGAAGGAAACCCTGGAACGACTGTGCGACTTCGATCGCATCAACTCCGGCGAGCTGCGCGTTTCCGTGGGCGCCGTCAATATCCGCACCGGCAATCTTACGTACTTCGACAACCGCGAGACCGAACTGCGGGCCGAGCACTTCATGGCCTCGGGCGCGCTGCCTCCGGCCTTCCCGGCCATCGAAATCGACGGCGAACACTATTGGGACGGCGGCCTGGTTTCGAACACGCCGCTGGCCTACGTGCTGGAATCGCGGCCCCTCGAAGATACCCTGGCCTTCCAGGTGGATTTGTGGAGCGCCAAGGGCCTTGCGCCCACCAATCTCGAAGAAGTCGCCGACCGCGAAAAGGAAATCCGCTATTCAAGCCGCACCCGGCTGGTTACCGATCAATTGCGCCGGGCGCAGAATTTCAGGCGCCTGCTGCAGCGCATGCTGGACGATATTCCCGAAGATGTGCGCAACAAGGCTCCGTATTGCAAGACCGCCCGCGAACTGGCTTGCAGCAAGCGCTACAACGTCATTCATCTTATCTACCAGAACAAGCCCTACGAAAGCCATTACAAAGACTTTGAATTCAGCCAGGCCAGCATGCAGGATCACTGGCACAGCGGGCTGGAAGACATCAAAAAAACGCTTAAAACTCCCCACTACCTGGCCATGCCCGACAACGAATCGGGCTTCGTCACGCACGACGTGCACAACAAGGAAAAAAGCTAGCGCCGTCCCAGCACCACGGCCCCGGCAAGCACGAAGACCGTGCCCGCCAGCTGTATGGCGGTAATGGGTTCGTCCAGCAGCCAGGCGGCCAGAAACAGCACCGACACCGGGCCGATCAGACCCAGTTGCGCCGTCATGGGAGCGCCGATGCGCGCCACCGCCCACATGATCATGAACGTAGGCGCCACGGTATTGACGGTGGCGTGGATAAAAGACAGCCCGTATACCGGCCATGCCTGGTACAGGCCGCGCCAGGCATGCACCCAGAAAAACTGGATCAGGGTAAAAAACGCCGACACCGTCATGGCGTACGCCACCAGCCGGGTCGCCCCGACGCGCTTGACGAGTTCGCCCGAACCGATCAGATAAAACGCGTACGAAAACGCCGAAGCCAGCACAAAGCCCGCCCCTCGCAGCACGCCCTCGCCGCTGAACGACAGATCCTGCAAAAAGACCAAGATGACGCCGGCATACGACAGGCCAAGGGCCAGCCATTGTTTGCCGGCGATCGCGCGCTTGAAGTAAAGCGCGGAAATCAGCAGCACGAACGTGGGCGATAAAAACAGAATCAGGCGCTCCAGCCCCGCCGTGATCGTCTGCAGGCCCAGGAAGTCCAGAAAGCTAGACAAGTAATACCCGATGAATCCAAGCAGGACGAGCTGGCCGCGTTCTTTTGCCGTCAGGCGCGGAATCAGCCCGCGCGCTGCCTTGCGCGCCTGGAATGCGCCGATTGCCAGGAAAAACGGCAAGGACAGCAGCATGCGAAAGCCAATGATGGTGACCGCATCCACACCGTAGCGGTAAGTTAGCTTGACCACGACGGCTTTGGCGGAAAACAGCACAGCTCCCAGCCCCGCCAGCAAAAACCCTGCCCAGAACTCTTTGGGACGCGACGCAGCAACGGAACGGGACAGCAAGGACATGGAAAACTCAGCCAGAAAGTGAAAAACCCCGGCCCAAAGACCGGAGCTTCTCCGCCACAGTACGGGGGCGCCTTCGGCGCCGTATCGACATTGCCTCGCTTGGCCTCGGCTAGAAGCCCGAGGCTCGCGCGTTGGCGTGTGGTCAGCAATTTGTCAGGATATATTGTCGGGACTGTAATTGCATAGACAAATAAATACGCATAAAATACAGGACATGGAATATTACCAGCCCAACCCCGATTCCCTGAGCGCGGAAAACAACGTCGGCCATCTGCTCAAGCTTGCCGCCGGATCCGTCGTGCGCATGGCCGACCAGGCCGTAGCGCCGCTTGGGCTGACCGCCATACAATGGCGGCCGCTGGTCATCCTGCGCTATACCGAAATCAACACACCCGCCGAACTGGCGCGCGTCGTCACCGTGGACACCGGGGCCATGACCCGCACGCTCGATCGCCTGGAAACCAAAGGTTTCCTTACCCGCCAACGCTGTCAGGAAGACCGGCGCGTGGTTCTGCTGGAACTTACGCCGCTTGGCCACGATGTCGTGGCGAAAATCCTGCCGGCCGTTGCCGCTACTTTGAACTCGCACCTGGAGGGGTTTTCAAAAGCCGAAACCACTCAGCTCATCGGGCTATTGCGGCGTGTCATCATCAACGGCGGCCAAAACCCCGATTGCTGTAAACCAAAGGAGCATTAGCTTCCCTTCACCAAGCATTCATGAATGCGCGCCCGGGTTCCGTACTGTACGGCTCATCGCGCCTTCCACCGACTACCGTTCAATAATTGCCTAGTCAGATACTATTTAATCAATCATATTCAGCTTATTGTCAGCAATGAAATCTTTTTTGTCTCTTGCGCTTGCCTTATCCCTGACGGGCTGTGCCGCCATCGACCCGGGCAACGCGTCGTTGACCCAAATTCCGGCAAGCCGGCTCGGCCTTGCTGAAGGCTCCGTAACCTGGCCGCAAACCCAGTGGTGGACACGTTACGACTCGCCCCAGCTCAACCACATCATGGAACAGGCCCTGGCCAACAACCCCTCGCTGGCCGCCGCCCAGGCGCGCCTCGATCTGGCCAATGCCGCCGTCAAGGGCGCCCGCGCCGTGCAGCTGCCCCAACTGGACATTGCCTACAAGCAGTCGCGCCAGCGGTTCTCGGAAAACTACATCTATCCGCCGCCTTATGCCGGCTCCATGTACACCGACAGTTCCTTGAGCCTGAATGCCGGTATCGACCTCGATCTGTGGGGCAAGAACCGCAGCAAGTACGCCGCCGCCGTTTCCCGCGCGGAAGCCAACCAGGCCGACCTGGCCGTGGCGCGCAATATGCTGGCCGGCAACATCGTGCAAAGCTATTTCAACCTGCAGAACGCCTTGGCGGAACAAAAAGTGCTGGGCGACATCGCCAGGCAGCAGGCCAATGTTTTGTCCATTACCCGCGACCGCGTCAAGGCCGGCCTGGACACTGAAATCGAAGTCAATCAGGCCGATTCGGCGCTGTCCGCCGTAAAGGTGCAATTGAACCAGGCCGGCGTCAACGCCCAATTGCTGCGGCATCAACTGGCGGCCCTGATGGGCCAGGGCCCCGATGCCGGCAACAGCATCGCCGCGGCTTCCCTGGCGCAAGCGCCGCACGCCGTGCCCGCCGCCCTGCCGCTGAATCTGCTGGGCCGGCGGCCCGACATCGTGGCGGCCCGCCGCCAGGTCGAAGCCGCATCCAGCGAGGTCTCGGCGGCCAAGGCCGAGTTCTATCCCAATGTGAATCTGTCGGCCTTCGCCGGATTCATGGCGCTGGGCCTGGGCAACCTGATCAAGGACGAAAGCCTGGTCTACGGAGCGGGGCCGGCCGTTACCCTGCCCATTTTCCACGGCGGTGCGCTGAATGCCCAGCTCAAGGGCAAAAAGGCCGAACGCGACCTGGCCATCGCCAACTACAACCAGACCCTGCTGGACGCGGTACGCGAAGTGGCCGACGCCGTGACCTCGATACGCGCCCTGCAACAGCAGATCGTGGATCAGCACGCCAGCTATGTCGCCATCAACTCGGCCTACGACATTGCCGTCAAACGCTATAAGTCGGGCCTGGGCAATTTCGTGCAGGTTCTGCAAGCCCAAAGCGAAATGCAGCGGCAGGTATTGCTGGACGTCGGCCTGCAGACCCGCGCCTACAAACTGGACGCTCAATTGGCCGTTGCACTGGGCGGCGGCTATGGCTCCCAGGCCGTGCCGGACACCGTGCCGACAGCGGCGCCAGCCGCCGCACCCGCGGCAACGCCGGCCAACGCCGAATAAGTCAACGACCATCCTCGAATATTCAACGCGAAATTCCTATGTCATCAGCTCAACCAAAGTCCCCACAACGCAAACGCTTGCTTACCATCGCGGCCCTGGCCTTCATCGTCCTGGGCATCGCCTACGCAATCTGGTGGTTCATCTTCGCGGCTCACTATGAAAGCACGGACGACGCCTACGTCCACGGCACCATCGTGCAGGT
>JBEBXF010000248.1:0-5310 GCA_040391725.1 Eoetvoesiella caeni
GCAGCCGCATGGACGAGGTCATCTACGAAGAATTCAAGGGCACCGGCAACTCCGAGGTCCACCTCGAACGCCGCCTGGCCGAGAAACGCGTGTACCCGTCCATCAACCTGAACAAATCGGGTACGCGCCGCGAAGAACTGCTCATCAAGCCCGAACTGCTCCAGAAGGTCTGGGTTCTGCGCAAGTTCATCCACGAAATGGACGAAGTGGCGGCCATGGAGTTCATCCTGGACAAGATCCGCGCCACCAAGAACAATGCCGAATTCTTCGACATGATGAAAAAATAGCGGGGCCGCAAGCTCGCCAAAACCTCTCTTCCGAGAGGTTTTTTGCCTGCATGCCCTGGATTCCCCTCCCTGCCGCAAACCGGATATACACGGTAGACGCCTTTCAACCCTGGTCGGATTTCCACCGGCACACACCAAACAGAGTACCTTCGATGACACTACCCACGCTCAATCAATTTCTGAACCAAGTTCAAGCCCGCGATCCGAATCAACCCGAATTCATGCAGGCCGTCAAAGAAGTCATGTCATGTTTGTGGCCGTTCATCGAGCAAAATCCCCGCTACGCCGAATACGACCTGCTGTCCCGCCTGGTCGAACCCGAGCGCGCTATCCAGTTCCGCGTTTCCTGGGTCGACGACCAGGGCAAGGTGCAAACCAATCGCGCCTTCCGCGTCCAGCACAGCTCGGCCATCGGCCCCTTCAAGGGCGGCATGCGCTTTCACCCCTCGGTGAATCTTTCCATCCTGAAATTCCTGGCCTTCGAGCAGACCTTCAAGAACGCCCTGACGACCCTGCCCATGGGCGGCGGCAAAGGCGGTTCCGACTTCGACCCCAAGGGCAAGTCCGACGCGGAAGTCATGCGTTTCTGCCAGGCCCTGATGATCGAGCTGTACCGCCACCTGGGCCCGGATACCGACGTGCCCGCGGGCGATATCGGCGTGGGCGCGCGCGAAGTGGGCTTCATGGCCGGCATGATGAAAAAACTCTCGAACTCGGCGGCCAGCGTCTTCACCGGCAAGGGCATTACCTTTGGCGGCAGCCTCATCCGCCCCGAAGCCACCGGCTACGGCACGGTTTATTTCGCCGAGGAAATGCTCAAGCATGCCAACCAGTCGCTGGACGGCCTGACGGTCTCGGTTTCGGGCTCGGGCAATGTGGCGCAGTACGCCATCGAAAAATGCCTGCAGATGGGCGCCAAGGTGGTGACGGTTTCCGATTCGCACGGCTGCGTGGTGGACCCCGCCGGCTTCACGCACGACAAGCTGCAAGCGCTCATCGAACTCAAGAACAACCGCCGCGGCCGCATCGAAACCTACGCCAAGGAACACAAGCTTACCTACGAAATCGGCAAGCGCCCCTGGCACGTGCCGGTCGACGTCGCCCTGCCCTGCGCCACCCAGAACGAGCTGGAACTGGAAGACGCCAAGACGCTCATCAAGAACGGCGTGCGCTGCGTGGCCGAAGGCGCCAACATGCCTACCAGCCTGGATGCCTGCGATGCCTTCATCGGCGCCAAGGTCCTGTACGCGCCGGGCAAGGCCAGCAACGCCGGCGGCGTGGCGGTTTCGGGCCTGGAAATGAGCCAGAACGCATTGCGCCTGTCCTGGACCCGCGAGGAAGTGGACGGCCGCCTGCGCGCCATCATGCGCAACATCCACGAAAACTGCGTGCGCTACGGCGCCCAGGGCAAGGATGTCAATTACTTGAACGGCGCCAACATCGCCGGCTTCGTCAAAGTGGCCGACGCCATGCTGGCCCAGGGCGTTTACTAAGCCCGGTATTCTTCAAGACCCGGGTTTACCAAGGTCTGCTCCAGAACCAGTTGCGCGGTGACGCCGCGCAGCCGGTTTTTTATTGTGCGGCGCGCGCCGCCCCTGGCGGCGAAGCATCCGCCGCCTCTCCATCCAGAGGCGTTCCGGCGGCTTTTGCGGCCGGCTTGACGGCTTCCGCTTTTGCCGGGGCCTGCGCCTCGGCCGCCGCCTCGGGCTCGCTGGACACTTCGTCCAGCTTGGGTTCGTCCCAATCGCCCGATACGTGGTAGTGCACCGCCATGGCCTTGGACAGGGGGTTGCGCAACAGCCACTGCGTCACAAACGCCCCCAGCCCCACAATGGGGTTGATGGCGATGCCTGCCGCGATCGTCGCGCCGCTCATGTCCAGATTGGGCGCCACCATGGCCTGCAGGTTCAGCTTTTCCTGCTGCAGATCGACATCTCCGCCTATGCTGATGTTGCCCGCGGGCCCGTCGACATGATAGTTGTTGACCGCCATGGTGCCATTCTGGATGTGCAAGGTGCCATACAGTTTGTCGAACGGAAAGCCTTCTTTGAAAATGCTGGCCGGATTGATGCTCAACGTCGCCAGGCGCCGGATGGACTGCAGGGACAACAGCTCCAGCAGACGCGCCGAACGCGAACTGACCGAACTGAAACGCCCCCCTTCGAGATTGGCATCCACCTGGCCGCTCAAGTCGGCGATATCGAATTTCCAGGGCATATTGCGCCAGTTGAACTTACCCTTCAGCGTGCCTTTGCCGTTCTTCACGATGCCGGCGAACCCCAGTTGATCCATGTAATCGCCGAGATTGCCGATGTCCGCGCGCGCATCCAGGACGAAGCCTCGATCCGGCCCTTTCAAGCGCCATTGTCCGGTACCGCTGATTTTTGCCGCGGGACTGTCCAGGTTCAGCTTGTCCAGGCGCCACAAGCTGCCCCGCTCCTGGCTCACGCCTTGCAGCAGCAGGCTGCCGGCCAGGCGCCCGTACAGCACCAGCTTGTCCACCTGCAAATTGACGGCGGGAATATCGCTCAAGGCGTCGTCCGGTATCTGCGCCTCGTCGTCCGGGCTGTCGGGATTCACCTGAGCCTTGTCGGCCGACCCCAGCTCCAGGCGCTGGAACCGCGCGTCGACGCTGCCGGGGGTTTTGCCCTGCGCCTGGTTCCAGAACACGGTCCCCGTGGTTTGCGAAGAATCGATATCGAAACGCCAGCGCCCCGGCTCGGGCAGCGTCGCGGCAAGCGTGGCCGCATCCAGCGTCAGCCCCTTCAGGTGCAACTGCTTGGCCTGCACTTGCGCTTGCCGGACATCGGGCAGCAACGGACGGCTGCGCGACGGAGGACTGCCCGGCAAAGGCTTGGAAAAATCATCGACGACGTCGTCCCAGGCATCCAGGTCGATGAAAGGCGCCCGGACCGTGACATCCATGCCCGCGGAGGGCAAGGACGCGTCCGCGTCCACCGCCAGGCTGCCGGCCAGGAAATACGCGCCTTTCTTGTCGCCCTCTTTATGGATCAGGCGTACCTTGATGGTCGACCCCAACGCAATATCCAGCGCCATACGGCCCTTCTTCTGCGCCCTGGCCCAGCGAACACGCAAAGGCAGGGCCTGTCCCGCCTCCTTGCCCCACGGCACGGGCATGTCCAGGGCCAAACCCTGCAACGTGGAATCCACCGTAAACACGGAACCCGTGGATTTGGCATGCCGCCAGGTCAGCGTATAAGGCAGTTGGCCTTTCAGGCGCTTCATTCCTTCCAGGCCGACATAACTCGTCAATGCCTCGGAACTTGCCTGCCCCCGTATCGACAGGCCCTTGAGCTCGCCGCCGACACCGCCGCTGAACACGACCGGCCCGCCCAGCAGGTTGGCGCTCAAGCCGTCGGCGCTGACGCCCGTGTCGGAAAACAGCAGGCTGCCCTCCACGTCCTCCAGGACGGGGATTTCAGGCATGAGCTTGAACGAGCCGCCGGCAAAGCGTATGGCGCCGTGCACCGTGCTGTCGCGGCTGTTGAGCAGCGGAATCCGCAGCCACAACGGAACTTCCCAGTCGCCCTGCGCCGTCGCTTCGTCGAGCTGGTCGTCCAGCATCTTGCCCAGGGGCGAGTGTCCGGCCAGCGCCAGATAGGTCTGGGCCGGCGCCGCCGTTTGCCCCTGTATGGTCAGTACGGAGTGATGCTCGAGATTGGGAATCTGCGCCCGGACATCGCGCAGCACGATGGGGGATTTGTCGGTGGGCCAGATACGCGCCTGATCGGCGACGATGCGCAAGTCGGCCCGATGCAGGGCCACCTTGCCGTGCATGTCGGTCAGCCGGGGCCAGCCGCGATGCGTCCCCTCGGCGGGCAGATAGTCGATGATGCCGTCGACATAATCGCCCGCGATCAGGAAATCGCCCTCTGAGGGCTCGTTGCCCCACGGAAACTTCTCCAGGTCGCCTTTCAGCACCACCCTGGCGTTTTCGATCTGCCCGGCCACCAGGCCTTTGGTCAGCCACTCCCGGGCATCGAGATTCACGGTATTGGGCATGTACAGGTCGATGGCGTCCAGCGAAGCCCGCCTGAACTCCCCGGCGATGTCGGCCACGCCGGCCTCGCCCGAGCCGCCTTGCCGCCAGTTTCCGTGCAGCGTCAAATCCATGTCGGGGTTGAGCAGGCGCAGCTGTTTGACGCTGGCCTGCAGATCATGGCCATCGTGCAGGCCCAGCCCGGCGCGCAAGGCAATATGGTCGAAACGCATAGGATGGTCGAACAAATCGTCGGCGTGCACCTGCAAGTCGCTGGCCTGCAACGCCACGTCGATATCGCCGGCGGCATCGGCCGCGGGCTCATCGGCCGCGGGTCCATCGCCCGCGGCTCCGGCAGTCTTGAACGCGGCCGCATAAAGCCGGGCATAGTCGGAAACCCTGCCGCTTACGTACCATCGGGCCGCCTCCGCCTGCACATCCGTCTGGGCATCCAGCGACCAGCGGGCATGGCGCAGGTGGACGTCGGAGGTGAAGGTCTCGGCCCGGCCATGCTGGAAAGCCAGCCACCACTGCGCCGACACCTCGCCGGATTCCAGCCCCGGAGGAATGCGCAGCCATGGGCTCCAGTTTTTAGGAACCATTTTGTCGATGTGCACGTACAGCCGGCCCCGCAAATCCTGCAGCGCCAAGGACGTGGGATCGCGCGCACCCAGGTCGGCGTTTGTCCGCAGCTCGAACGCTTCGCCCAGCCCCTTGGGCGGCACGGCCCGCAACGCCATGCTGGGCGTACTGGAGGCGCCTTGAAAGACGAGATTGACATGGTCGAGAACCAGCGGCTGGCCCGAGCGGGTCGCGTCCTCCCACTGAACCACCGCATCGGTCAACGCCACATGCGGCTGGCGCAGCAGCCAAAGCAAGAGGCCGCCGTCGGCGCCGGCCGCATCCGGACTGTCCAGGTCGAACGACTGGCCCATGACCCACAGTTTATGGTTGTCATCCCGGCGGATTTGCAGGTTCAGGCCGGAAGCTTCCAGCAACACGAACTGCAAGGATCGGGAAAAC
>JBEBXF010000249.1:0-5305 GCA_040391725.1 Eoetvoesiella caeni
GGGCGACGAGGTCGTCGGCAACGAAACCCGCGTCAAGGTCGTCAAGAACAAGGTGGCGCCGCCGTTCAAACAGGCCGAATTCGACATCATGTATGGCGCCGGCATTTCACGCGAAGGCGAAATCATCGATCTCGGGGTTCAGGCCAATATCGTCGACAAGGCCGGGGCCTGGTTCAGCTATGGCGGCACCCGCATCGGCCAGGGCAAGGACAACGCGCGCGAATACCTCAAAGAGCACCCCGAAATGGCCATCGAAATCGAAAACCGCGTGCGCGAGCAAACCGGGGTCATCGCCCGTGCCATGACCGTGCCTGCCGATTCCAACGCCTCCGACGATTCGCTCGAAGACGAGCTCGCCGAATAAGGCTAGGGTAAAAGGTTCTGGCAAAGACGGCGCATCATGGGCTGGCACGATCCCCACGACAGCTTCGAGGCCCGCCGGCGCGGACGCCAAACTGGCGGCGCCGGCCGGCCTGATTCCGATGACGGGTTCGAGCAGATGTCGCCGGCTCCCGCCGAACAGCCGAAGGCCGCGACTCCGGATTCGGCGCCGACGGCTTCGAAGCGCAGCGGCCCGTCCCTGAAAATGCGGGCCGTGGGCTTTTTGTCGCGGCGCGAACATTCGCGGGTCGAGCTTGCGCGCAAACTGGCCGCCCACGCCGACCCCGACAACCCTCAAGAACTCGAAGACGTGCTCAACGAACTCGAGCGCGAAAACTGGCTTTCCAACACGCGCTTCGCGCAAAGCCTGGTGCATCGCCGCGCTTCCCGAAAGGGCGCGGCCCTGGTCGTGCAAGAGCTTCGCCAGCATGGCCTGCCCGACGAACACATTGCGCAAATACGCGATCAACTGCAAGAAACCGAGCTCGAGCGCGCCCGGGAGGTCTGGCAGCGTAAATTCAGCCGCGCGCCCGTCGACCGCGCCGACTATGCGCGGCAGTTCCGTTTCCTGGCCTCGCGCGGGTTCTCGTCCGATTGCCTGCGGCGCATACTGGGCGAGCTCGACGATTCCCTATAGAACTGTTAAGGGCTTCTACCGCCCCCGCTCCTCGCGCACGGCCTTGATGCCGTCCAGGGTCTTGAAGCAAATCTCGCGGGCCTTGGCCATGAAGGCCTGCAAGTACGGGGCGTCGGCGTCTTCCAGCCGGGCGGCGGCGTACAGGGTGCGCCACACGCCATGTTCGCCCAGGTGGCATATGCGCAGCCAGCCCTGGTTCAGGTATTCGGTCAACGCCCAATTGGGCAAGGCCGCCACGCCACGCTGGCTGGCCACCAGTTGCGCAATGATCGGGGTCAGCTCGGCCTTGCGGATGCTGGCCGGTTCCACGCCCGCTGGATCCAGGAAGGCCGTATAGACATCGAGGCGCTGCTTGTCCACCGGGTAGGTAATCAAAACCTGATCGGCAAGCTGCTCGGGTTCGATGTATTTGTATTGGGCCAGCGGGTTGGCGGCCGCCACGGCCAGAACCAGTTCGTAGCGAAACAGCGGCAGGTACTTGACCGCGTCCAGGGCTTGCGGATCCGAGGTGATCACCACGTCCAGATCGCCGCGAAGCAGGGCGGGCAGCGGGGCGAATGAAAAGGCCGCCGAAAGATCCAGGGTGACATCCGGCCAGTCCTGCCTGAAAGAGTCCAGGGCCGGCATCAGCCATTGAAAACAGGAGTGGCATTCGATGGCCAGGTGCAGCCTTCCCGTGCGTCCCGCTGAAAGGCGCTGGAGCTCACGTTCGGTTGCCTTGAGCTTGGGCAGGATGTCGTCGGCCAGCGCCAGGATGCGCAGCGCGGCGGTCGTCAGGCGGGCGGGGCGCGTGCGCCGGTTCAGCAGGGGGGTCTTCAAGCGCACTTCCAGGTCGCGCAATTGATGAGACAGGGCCGACTGCGTCACATGCAGATGTTCGGCGGCGTCTTGCAGGCTGCCGGCTTCGCGGATGGCGGTCAGAGTTTCAAGATGGCGGATTTCCAGCATGGCGGCACGTTGCGGCTAAGCGCAAATAAATAGTATCGAAGAAAGCGAAGCCCCCGATTCAGACCTTGCTCGACCGCGGCCTGAATCTGAACCTGGCTGTGGCCTGGGCTTCATAGCATGAGAATAACTCATTTTATAAATGTTGTATTTGATTTTGACTCATTCGTCATTGATAGCACAATGATAGTCACCAAGAATTTTCAACTATTGTAGATTTAAGATGAGTATTTTTCATAATTTAGGTTTTCCTCGCATCGGCGCCCAGCGCGAGCTGAAATGGGCGCTCGAGGCATACTGGGCGGGCAAGAAGACGCGTGACGAATTGCTGGAAGTGGGCCGTGAACTGCGCGCTCGCCATTGGGCGGTGCAGGCGCAAGCGGGTTCGGCGTTTGTGCCGGTGGGCGATTTCGCCTGGTACGACCACGTACTGGAGTGGTCGACGCTGATCGGCGCTGTGCCGCCGCGTTTCGCCCAGCCCTCCGGCAAATCCGTCGACCTCGATACGCTTTTCAGGATGGCGCGTGGCCGCGCGCCCACCGGCACGCCGGCGGCGGCCTGCGAAATGACGAAGTGGTTCGATACCAATTATCACTACATCGTGCCCGAGCTGGCGCCCGGCCAGACTTATCGTATTGCCCGCGAGGATTTGTTCGAGCATATCCGCGAAGCCGCCGCGTTGGGCTACAAGGCCAAGCCCGTCATTCCGGGCCCCTTGACCTGGCTTTGGCTGGGCAAGGGCGATGCGTTCGCGGGCGGTGCGCAAGACGAAGGCAAGCTGGCCTTGCTGGACGCACTATTGCCCGTGTATGCCGAGGTGCTGGGCCGTATTGCTCAACAGGGCGTGGAGTGGGTGCAGATCGACGAGCCCATCCTGGGCCTGGATTTGCCCCAGGCCTGGAAGTCGGCGTTCGCCCGGGTTTACAAAACCTTGTCGGGAGCCGGCGTCAAGGTGCTTCTTGCCACCTATTTCGAAGGCCTGAAGGGTAATCTGGAACTGGTTGGCGAGCTGCCCGTGCAGGGCCTGCACATGGATCTCGTGCGCGCCCCAGCGCAACTTGCCCAGGTCGTGGCGGCGTTGCGCCCCGAGCAGGTATTGTCGGCCGGCGTGGTCAATGGCCGCAATGTATGGCGTACCGATCTGGATAAAGCCAGGGAAGCCTTGCTGCCCGTCAGGCAGAAGCTGGGCGAGCGCCTTTGGCTTGCACCGTCGTGCTCCTTGCTGCATGTGCCGGTCGATCTGGCCGGCGAAAAGGAATTGGATGCGGAGTTGCTGGGATGGCTGTCGTTCGCCACGCAAAAGCTCGATGAAGTGAGCTGGCTGGCGGCGTCGTTGGAAGACACCGTCGATGCCAAGGTGCAGCAGGCGCTGCAGACTCAGCGCGAGGCGGTGCAGGCGCGCGCGCAGTCGGGGCGCATCCACAACCCCGCCGTGCAAAAGCGCCTTAGCGAGTCGGGCCAGGTGTCGCGCAGCCGTGCGCCGTTCGCCCACCGCATCGAACAACAGCAGCAGCGCCTTGGCCTGCCGGCCTACCCCACGACGACCATCGGCTCGTTCCCCCAGACGGTCGAGATCCGCTCCCTGCGGCGCAACTGGCGGGCTGGCCAACTGGCGGACGCCGCCTACGAAAAAGCCATCCGCGCCGAGATCGAACACGTTATACGGTTCCAGGAAAAAATCGGGCTCGATGTGCTGGTGCACGGCGAGCCCGAGCGCAACGACATGGTGGAATATTTCGGCGAACTGCTGGCCGGCTTCGCCTTTACGCAGAACGGCTGGGTGCAGAGCTACGGTTCGCGCTGCGTGAAGCCGCCGCTGATTTTCGGCGACGTGTCCCGTCCAGTGGCAATGACGGTGGCATGGTCCGCGTACGCGCAGTCGCTGACCGACAAGCCGGTAAAAGGCATGTTGACCGGGCCGGTGACGGTGCTGCAGTGGTCGTTCGTGCGCGACGACCAGCCGCGCGAGCTGACCTGCCGGCAATTGGCGCTGGCGCTGCGCGACGAGGTCACCGATCTTGAGGCCGCCGGCATCGGCGTCATCCAGATCGACGAGCCGGCCATACGCGAAGGCCTACCTTTGCGCCGCGACGATTGGCAGGCCTATCTGGACTGGGCGGTCGATTGCTTCCGCCTGGCCACGGCCGGGGTCGGCGAGCAAACGCAGGTTCACACGCATATGTGCTATTCGGAGTTCAACGACATCATGCCGGCCATCGCGGCCATGGACGCCGACGTCATCACCATCGAGACCTCGCGCTCCAATATGGAGCTGCTGGATGCGTTCGAGCAGTTCGAATATCCGAACGACATCGGGCCCGGGGTCTACGACATTCACTCGCCGAACGTGCCCGATGTTGAATGGATGGTGGATCTCATGAAAAAGGCCGGCTCGCGCCTGCCGCACGAGCGTCTTTGGGTGAACCCCGACTGCGGGCTCAAGACCCGTGCCTGGCCCGAAACCGAAGCGGCGCTGGTCGCGATGGTGGAGGCCGCCAAGCTGCTGCGCCAGGCCGCTTGATTCCCGGGCCGTCCCGCCAACCCACGCAGCCGTGAGCTGGCGGGGCGGCCCCGGCCTGCCGGCCACGTTGTGCGTGCCGCCCCGCGGCTGCGTTATACTTGCAAGGTTTTATAGCTTACGCCAACGTTTTACATGTCCCTGCCGCCGTCAGACTCCCCCCGCAAGTCCATGCACACCCGTACGGTGCGCGTGGAGGCGTTTCTTCGGGAAGACGGCTTGTGGGATCTGGACGCGGAGCTCCTCGATGTCAAGGGCTACGATTTCTCCAAGCATAGCGGGGCGCTGCATCCGGCCGGTTTGCCGGTGCACAAAATGCAGCTGCGCGTCACGATTGACGACGAGTTCACGATCAAGGCGGCAGTGGCCGCGTACGATGCGGCGCCGTACAACCAGAACTGTTTCCGGATAGCACCCGATTACCAGGACCTGGTGGGCATGAATCTGTTGCGCGGCTTTCGCAATGCGGTCAAGGAACGGTTCGGCCGGACGGCCGGCTGTACCCACCTGACCGAAATGTCGTATCTGCTGCCTACCGTGGCCATCCAGTCGCGGGCGGGCAGGCCTCGCAAGCAGCGGGACGCCGAGCTCCCCAATAAGCGGCCATTCCAGCTCGAGGGCTGTCATGCCTTGAGGCTGGACGGCCCAGTTGCCAAAGAGTTCTATCCCGAGTGGTATACAGGCCCCGATGCCGAGGTTCGGCGCGAATAGCCGCCAATGCCGATGCATTTGTGCGGCTTTTTTGCCGTTCAAGCCCCGCTTTTTTATTATCCTTTACGTTCTGACAGGTAACAAATGAAAATTCACGAGTATCAAGGCAAGGA
>JBEBXF010000250.1:0-5294 GCA_040391725.1 Eoetvoesiella caeni
GCATGGGCCTGTCGTACCTGCCCCAGGACGCCTCGGTGTTCCGCCGCCTGACGGTCGAGGAAAACATTCGCGCGGTGCTTGAGCTACAGGTCGCCGACGACGGCAAGGCCCTGTCGTCGCAACAGATCGGCGAACAGCTGGAAACCCTGCTGGATGAATTGCAAATCGGGCATATACGCCGCAACTCGGCAATATCCTTGTCCGGCGGCGAGCGCAGGCGCGTGGAAATTGCGCGAGCCCTGGCCACGCATCCACGCTTCATCCTGCTGGACGAGCCCTTTGCCGGCGTGGACCCCATTGCCGTCATCGAAATCCAGCGCATTGTGCATTTCCTGAAAAGCCGCAATATAGGCGTGCTTATCACCGACCACAACGTACGCGAGACCCTGGGCATCTGCGACAGGGCCTACATTATCAGCGAAGGCAAAGTGCTGACCAACGGCCACCCCAGCGAAATCATCGACAACGAGGCGGTGCGCAAGGTCTACCTGGGCAAGAACTTCCGCATGTAACGGCGCCGCACGGCTTTCCCCCCGACCCTATGCAAAACCCCAATCCCGGGCACTTGATTTAGTTTGCATAAGCGATACACTGGACTCATGACAACTTTCTTAAAAGGAGATCCATTTATTTCATGAACCCGCGCATTTTGCGCACGCTTGCTTATTTATAGGAGAGCAGCATATGAACCTGAGCATTAGTGGTCGTCATCTGGAAGTCACCCCGGCAATACACGCTTATGTCAAAAACAAAATGGCGCGAACTGCGCGGCATTTCGATAACGTCATAGACACACAGGTCATACTCTCAATCGAGCGCCTCAAGCACACCGCCGAAGTCACCATGCACTTGCGCGGCAAAGACATCCACTGCGAAGCCACCGACGAAAACCTGTACGCCGCCATCGACCTTCTGGCCGACAAAATCGATCGCCAGGTCATCAAGTACAAAACCAAGGTTCAAAATCACGCTCACGAGCCCGTCAAAAGGCAGGAAATCGCTGCCGAATAGTTCCACGGGAACCACCTAGCAACACCCAAGCCGCCTGTTGCCGCCAAGCTGGCCGCACTCAAGGCTGCTCACTCGTCACCCTTGCGGCCTCAATCGCCAACACGATTGGGGCCTCGGTGTTATATAAAGCGCCAATAATGCCGGCCAAGGCATATATAATGCACTCCATGAACTTAATGTCGCGTATTTTGCCGCCGCAAAACATCGTGCTCGATCTGGCTGCCACCAGCAAAAAACGGGCGTTCGAACAGGCCGGCCTGCTCTTCGAGAACCACCACGGCATCGCCCGCACGGCGGTATTCCAAAGCTTGATCGCCCGCGAGCGCCTGGGCTCGACCGCTTTGGGACACCACGTTGCCGTGCCGCACGGCCGCATCAAGGGCCTTAAAGAGCCATGCGCCGCATTTATCCGCCTGGCCGACCCGGTGCGCTTCGACCCCAGCGACGGCAGGCTGGCCAGCCTGCTTTTCTTCCTGCTGGTTCCGGAAACCGCCACGCAAATGCACCTGGACCTGCTGGCCGAAATCGCCAGGCTCGTTTCCAGCCCCACCGTGCGCCAGGCCCTTACCACCGAAACCGACATTGCGGCCATCCACAGCCTGCTGACCAGCGATGAAGCCGTCGAATAAACCGAGCCTGCCATGCTAACCGTCCAAGAACTCGTCAGCGACAACGCCGACAAGATCACTTTCTCCTGGATTGCCGGCATGGGCGCAGGCGGCAAGGTCATCCCCAACCAGGGTATGTACGGCGCCGACCTGGTCGGCCACCTGAACCTCATCCACCCGGCGCGCATCCAGGTCTTCGGCCCGGAGGAAATGCAGTATTACATTCGCTTCGAGCCCAAGCGCCGCCTGCACCACCTGGAAGACCTGGTCTCGGGCGGCGTGCCGGCCATGCTGCTGGCGGGCAATCTGTCCGCCCCCGACGACCTGCGCGAATTCTGCGAAACCCAGCACGTTCCGCTGCTGTCCACCTCCATCGACGCCGCCCAGCTCATCGATCTGCTGCGCATCTATCTCGGCAAGCGCCTGGCGCCGGTTACCACCGCGCACGGCGTCTTCATGGACGTCCTGGGCCTGGGCGTGCTGATCACCGGCGAGTCGGGGCTGGGCAAAAGCGAACTGGCCCTCGAACTGATCTCGCGCGGGCACGGGCTGGTGGCCGACGATGCCGTCGAACTCACACGCACGGCGCCGAACATCATCGAAGGCTATTGCCCGCCCCTGCTGCAAAACCTGCTCGAGGTCCGGGGGCTTGGGCTGCTGGACATCCGCACCATATTCGGCGAAACCTCGGTGCGCCGCAAAATGCGCCTCAAGCTGGTCGTCCACCTCATACGCTCCAGCGCCGACGCCTTCGAGCGCCTGCCGGTTCAAGACCTGACCCAGGACATCCTGGGCATTCCCATACGGCGCGTCATGCTGCAGGTGGCCGCCGGCCGCAACCTGGCCGTTCTGGTCGAAGCGGCCGTGCGCAACACCATCCTGACCCTGCGCGGCATCGACACCATGGGCGAATTCATCGAACGCCAGGCGCTGGCCATCATGCAAAGCACCAAGCAGGAATAAACGGCAAACGCCACGCGCTGCGAGCCCGCGGCTTTCGTCCGATACAATGCCAGAAACCCGTCAAGAATCACGGAGGGCGTTTTACATGCGGGAATCGTCATTGCCATGCTGAAAGTCGTTCTGATCACCGGCATTTCCGGCTCGGGAAAATCCGTCGCACTGCGGCTGCTTGAAGACTCGGGCTACACCTGCGTGGACAATCTGCCGGTACGCTTCCTGCGCGAATTCATCGCCAGCACCCGCGAAGACAGCCTGGAGCGCGTTGCCGTGGCCATCGACGTGCGCTCGCCCGGCGAGCTGGACGGCCTGCCTTCGGTCATCACCGAACTGCGCGCCACGGGCACCGAGTTCCGCGTCATTTTTCTGGATGCCAACGACAACACGCTGATGCAGCGCTATTCCGAATCGCGCCGCCGCCATCCGCTTACCGACCGGCTGCAGCAAGGCGGAAAATCACCCTCCTTGCGCGACTGCATCGACACCGAACGCGAACTGCTGGCGCCGCTGCGCGAGCAGGAGCACGTCATCGACACCTCCGACCTCACCCCCGGCCAGCTGCGCGCCTGGATGCGCGACCTCATCCAGACCGACCGCGCCTCCCTGGTCCTGACCTTCGAGTCGTTCGCCTACAAGCGCGGCGTGCCCGGCGATGCCGACCTGGTCTTCGACGTGCGCTGCCTGCCCAATCCGCATTACGACCGCGACCTGAGGCATCTTACCGGCCGCGACGAGCCCGTGGCGCAATGGCTTGCCCAATTCGGCAGCGTGGAAACCATGATCGAGGACATCGCGGGCTTCATCCGCCGCTGGCTGCCCCTGTACATGCAGGACACCCGCAACTACCTGACCGTGGCCATAGGCTGCACGGGCGGGCAGCATCGTTCCGTATACGTCACCGAGCAGCTCGCCCAGCGCTTTGCCGATCACTCGCCCTTGCTGGTGCGCCATCGCAACCAGCCGCCCACCGATATCCCATGAAGCTGCCGCGCCTGCTCATCGCCGCCTTCGTGCTGTGCTGCATCGCCGTGCTGGCGGGCTGCTCCACATCGGGGTCGGCGCGCCGCGGCGGCTATTACCAAAACGACGGCCCCGGCGATCGTCCGCCCCCCGACATCGACGCCATCCCCGATGCCGTCCCCCGCATCGAAACCCCGTTCGCCGCGACATCCAGACCCTATGTCGTGTTCGGCAAACGCTATGTGCCCATCAGCGGCGACACGCCTTTCCGCCAGGAGGGCACGGCATCCTGGTACGGGCGGCAGTTCCATGGCGGCAAAACCTCCAATGGCGAAACCTACGACATGTACGCCATGACGGCGGCGCATCCCACATTGCCCATTCCCAGCTACGCCCGCGTAACCCGCGTCGGCACCGGCAAGTCGGTGATCGTGCGCATCAACGACCGCGGGCCCTTCCATAGCTCGCGCATCATCGATCTTTCCTATGTCGCCGCCGCCAAACTGGGCATCATCGGCCCGGGCAGCGGCCAGGTCATTGTCCAGGCCATTACCAATACCGACATAGCCCGGGGCGTGGGCGTACGCATGGCCAAGGCGCCGGCACCGGCGGGCGAGCAAATGGCGTCAGCCTCCTACACGGCGCAAACCGTTGCGGTTCCATCCAGCCAGCCCACGACGACCCGATCCATCGCCCCTGAGCAACGCGCCGCTGCCGCTTCATCGACCCCCGATGCGCTCAGCGCCATTTCCGAGCCGCCGGCCGCCGCAACCGGCAACAGCCCCGCCGCGCCGCAGCCGGCATCGGCCCCCGCCTTGGCCTCGGGCGTCTACCTGCAGTTCGGCGCCTTCAGCACCCCTGAAAACGCCCGGTCGCTGGCGCAAAAGCTGAATCAAAAGATCGCGCTTCCCGACACTCCGCCCGTTCATGTGCAGGCCGCCAATAATTTGTACAGGGTGCAAATGGGACCCTACCCCAGCCGCGCCGAAGCCATCGACGCCGCCGCACGCATCCAGCAGCAAACCGGCGCCCAGTCCAGCCTGGTGGCAGCGCGTTAGCCTGCTAACCAGCGCGGCGATTATCGGGAGCGCTCCAGCGCCAGGGCGTAAAGCGTATCGCGCGGCAGGCCCGTAACCTTGGCCGCCACGCGCGCCGCGTCGCGCACGCTCACGGTTTCCAGCAAGGCATCCAGCAGGGCGGCGGTGGATGCGTCCACCGCCTGCTCGCCCTGCCCCGGGGCCTCGTGCACGATCAGCACGAACTCGCCCTGGCTTCGATGGTTGTCGGCGGCCAGCCAGGACTCGGCCTGCTCCAACGGCAAAGTCACGACCTGCTCGAAGCGCTTGGTCAGCTCGCGCGCAATGGTCAGCCTGCGCGAGGGGCCGCAAACCGCCAGCAAGTCGCGAATCGAAGCCTCGAGCCGGTGAGGCGACTCGTACATGACCACCGGCGCGGGCAGCGCGCACCATTGGCGCAGCCATTTCTGGCGCGCGCCGGCCTTGGGCGGCGCAAACCCCGCAAAGATATAGGCGGGGTTTTCGTCGGAAGTGGCGCCGCTGGCCATCAAGGCCGTAATGACGGCGCTGGCCCCCGGAATCGCCACCACGTCGTAGCCGGCCTCGCGCACCGTGCGCACAATGCGCGCGCCCGGATCGCTGACGCCGGGAGCACCGGCGTCGGAAAATAGCCCGACCCGTTCGGCGGTGGCCAGCCGCGCCACCAGCGACTGGGCGGCCTGGGCCTCGTTGTGGCGGT
>JBEBXF010000251.1:0-5287 GCA_040391725.1 Eoetvoesiella caeni
GCTATACGCTGGAATCCGCCCTGCACGGGCTGCTGGCCCAGGCCAGGCTGGAGCTGCGCTATCAGCACCGCCAGGATCTCTGCCCCGCCGACCAGGTCGAACAACGCGCCGTCAAGGCCATTACCGCACTGGCCGCCGCCCTGCCGCACATCCGCTCGCTGCTGGACAGCGACGTGGTGGCCGCCTACCGGGGCGACCCGGCGGCGCATTCGGTGGACGAAGTCCTGCTGTGCTATCCGGGCGTGCTGGCCATGATCTACCATCGTATCGCCCACGAACTGTACCGCAACGACCTGCCCCTGCTGGCGCGCATCTCGTCCGAACTGGCCCATAGCCAGACCGGCATCGACATCCACCCCGGCGCGCAAATCGGCGCCAGCTTCTTCATCGACCACGGCACGGGCGTGGTCATCGGCGAAACCGCCATCATCGGCGAACGGGTGCGCATCTACCAGGCCGTCACGCTGGGCGCAAAACGCTTTCCGGCCGATGCACGCGGCGGGCTGCAAAAAGGGCTGCCGCGCCACCCCATCGTCGAAGACGACGTCGTCATCTATGCCGGCGCCACCATACTGGGCCGCGTCACGCTGGGCAAAGGCTGTGTCATCGGCGGCAATGTCTGGCTGACCACCGACGTGCCCGCCGGCGGCTCCGTCACCCAGGCCGACTCGCAGGATTCACCCGCGCCCCGCCAGGCGCAGCTCTAGAAGCTGGCCGTCACCGACAGCACGGCGGCGGCGCTGCCGACATACCGGTCTTTCATATTGGTATAGACGCTGCGCTTGGCATTGGTGTCCACGTACGCCAGCTTGACGGTGAACCGCTTGTCGAACGTCTTGCTCAAGCCCAGCGACCAGTCGGCATACGAACCGTCATCCAGGTGACGCACCTTTTGGTAGCCCACATGGGCATCCAGGTTCAAATCCCAGACCCCGGTCGGGAAACTGCCCGACAAATCGTAGTATTGGCTGTTCCTGCTGTCCGGCACGCCGAACAGGTTGGTGAAGGCGTGCGAATACTTGAACTTGACCGGCCCGTAAGCCAGCCCCAGGTAGCCTTCCGTGGTATTGGGGCTGGTATAGCCTTCGGGATAGCTGCCGGGATAGTAATACTGCAGCACGCCCACATCCACGCTCAGATCGCGCCATACCGTGTGCGTATAGCCCGCATAAAAATCCATTTCGACCGGCGCGGACACGTCGGGGCTCGAATCGCCCAGCCAGCTTATGCTGGAGTTCCAGTTGCCAATATAAAACCCGCTTGAATGCGCCAGGTCGAAGCCGCCTTGCACGGCGGGCTTGTTATTGGTTTGCATCAGGCCCCGGTAGCGGTATTGGCTGGCCAGCGACATATTCGCCGTAAAGGTGAAATCGGACGGCGCGGCGGCCGGCTCGCTATTTTGCGCGCAGGCATTATGGGCGGCGGCGAACGCCAGCGCCGCAAACAGCGCAGTTTTGGGAAACAGGGATCGAACCATGACATGCTCCTTGATTTGACGAAAGCGGAAACAAACCTTCGTTTTCAATAAAAGCAATATCCATGCCAGCTTCTTGTAAGTTGAGGAACACCCCTTGTTGCACGTCCGGGCAAACAACCTGGCTGCGCCGCCAGTGCACGGTTGCCGCCCTATTACGGGGCGAAAAATGCCGGATCGCCCCGAATCCGGGCGGCCTGCGCGAGTATGGGAATGCCGGCCGGGATTGGCGCGCCAGTCCGGATCAGGCGGTACGCGCCCGATCAGTCGCCCTCGCCCACCCGGCCCCGCAAACGCTTCACCTGCCCCCTGGTGGCCTTGCCCTGCAGGCGCCGGCGTTTTGAAGCCAGAGTGGGGCGCGTGGGCTTGCGGTGCTTGGGCGGGACGGCGACGCTGTCGACCAGGGCCTGCAGACGGGCGATGGCCTCCAGCTTGTTCTGCGGCTGGCTGCGGCTGCCCTGTGCCTTGATGATCACCGTGCCATCGGCCGAAATGCGCTGGTCGCGCAATGCCAGCAGTCGTTCTTTGACGGCTTCGGGCAAGGAGGAATCCGGAATCGAAAACCGCAAATGAACCGCGCTGGAAACCTTGTTGACGTTCTGGCCCCCGCTGCCCTGGGCGCGAATGGCGGAAAACTCCATTTCGTCTTCGGGCACCGGATAGCGCGACGCGGAATACACAAACGCGGCGGTCATTTCAGCCGCAAATCCGCGAATGAAAAATTGACCAAGCACTCAATATTCATATTTGTAAGTACCAATTACATAAAGAAAAAGGACGCGGAATCCATCCCCGGCCGATTTCCTGCATCGCAGAAAAGAGATTAAAATTCCCTCTGTTTTTCCACATCGCGAACGTTCTGTAAGCCATACCGCTCCATCCGTACCCTTGCGGTTTTCTTTGTACACCTAGTACCCCAGGCATTCCGTTCTACAGACCCAGTCCTTGTTCCGGCAGTCAGCAAGTGGCCACCGACCATAGGTTCCGTTCTCGCAATTCTAACGACTAAAACCATGACTACTACCGCAATCTCCCCCGCCATACCCCATTACTCCGCGGAAGAAAAGCGCAAGCGTATTTTCGCCATTGTCGCGGCGTCTTCGGGCAATCTGGTGGAATGGTTCGACTTTTACGTCTATGCCTTTTGCGCCATTTATTTTGCGCCGCTGTTCTTTCCCTCGGAAGACCCCACGGTGCAACTGCTGAACACCGCCGGCGTCTTCGCCGCGGGCTTTCTCATGCGGCCCATCGGCGGCTGGCTTTTCGGGCGCATTGCCGACAAGCGCGGCCGCAAGACCTCGTTGGTGACCTCCGTAACCATGATGTGCCTGGGCTCGTTGGCCATTGCCGCCATGCCCACCTATTCCAGCATCGGCGCCTGGGCGCCGGCCCTGCTGCTGGTGGCCCGGCTGTTCCAGGGCCTGTCGGTGGGCGGCGAGTACGGCACCACGGCCGCCTACATGAGCGAAATCGCGCTGAAAGGCCAGCGCGGCTTTTTCGCCTCGTTCCAGTACGTGACCCTGATCGGCGGACAACTGCTGGCCGTCCTGGTCGTCGTCATTTTGCAGCAAGTGCTGGACAGCGAGCAGTTGCACGCCTGGGGCTGGCGCATTCCGTTCGTCGTGGGCGCCATCACCGCCGTCGTGGCGCTGTACCTGCGCCGCACGCTCAAAGAAACCACGACCGCCGACACCCGCGAAAACAAGGACGCCGGAACGCTGGGCGCAATATTCCGCCATCACAAAGCCGCGTTCTTCACCGTGCTGGGCTACACCGCCGGCGGGTCGCTGATTTTCTATACCTTCACCACCTACATGCAGAAATACCTGGTCAACTCGGCCGGCATGTCCATCAAGACCGCCAGCACCGTCATGACCGTGTGCCTGTTCGTCTACATGTGCATCCAGCCTTTGTTCGGCGCGCTGTCCGACCGCATCAGCCGCCGCAACAGCATGCTGCTGTTCGGCGCCCTGGGCGCCATCTTCACCGTGCCCATCATGAGCGGCCTGCACCACACCAGCAGCCCTGTCGTAGCCTTCATACTCATTACGGTCGCGCTGTGCATCGTAAGCCTTTACACATCCATCAGCGGCATCGTCAAGTCCGAGATGTTCCCGCCCGAGGTCCGGGCGTTGGGCGTCGGCCTGGCCTATGCCATTGCCAATGCCTTGTTCGGCGGCACGGCGGAATACGCGGCGCTGGGCATGAAGGCGCTGGGCCACGAAACCGCGTTCTACTGGTATGTCACGGCCATGATGGTGCTGGCCTTCCTGGTAAGCCTGCGCCTGCCCAAGAAGGCCGCCTACCTGAACGAAGACGGCGAATGACTCAGGAAGCCAAGGCCCCCGCTTTGCGGCTGGGGGCTTTGGCTTCCGCGGCGATCAGGGCGGCCACTTCCGCATAGCCGTTCTGTATGCCCGCCTGCATGGCGGTCTCGCCCATCGAAATACCCTCGGCGCGCACGAAGCGTATGTCGGTGATCCCGAAAAAGCCGAACATGACCTTGAGAAAGGTTTCCTGGTGCTCTTTCGCCCGCCCCGCGTCCGTCGTGGAGTAGATGCTGCCGCGCCCCATGGCGGCGATGACGGTCTTTCCCGCCGCCAGCCCCACCGACACCCCGTCCACGTACTTGAAGCTGCGGCCCGGCTGCGCCAGGCGGTCGATCCAGGCTTTGAGCTGGGTGGGAACCGTGAAGTTGTACAACGGGACGCCCATGATGATCACATCGGTTTCAAGAAACTGGGTCAGCAGCCGCTCGGACAAGGCGTTCTCGGCGCGCTGGCGCTCTGTGGGCTCGGCCTGCAGGCCGTACTTCACGCCCAGCGAATCGCTGTTGAAATGGCCCGGCGCATCGACGGCAAGATCCAGACGCTCGACCTGGGTGTTCGGATAAATTCCGCACCACTGCGCCACCAGTTCGGCGGAAAGACGGCGGGTAACGGAATTTTCGTTGCGGATGCTGGAATCGATATGCAGCAGTTTCATGGTTACTGTCCCCTTGCAGTTGTGCCTTGACGGCGCTTTTAGTATGGCTGCAATACTATAGTGAAAAAATCCGCGTGTCCAGGGCGCGCCGCGGGCCGGAACCCGCTTTTCAAAAGACGTAAAATAGCGCGATTTCTCGGGTACAGAATCGCCTCTGGCCTTCCCACTCCATTTCGCCGCCGCACCCGGCAACGAGCTAGCATGACCACTATCGGCACTCCCCTTTCTCCCTCCGCGACCCGAGTCATGCTGCTTGGCTCGGGCGAACTGGGCAAAGAAGTTCTTATCGCGCTGCAGCGCCTTGGCGTGGAAACCATAGCGGTCGACCGCTATGCCGACTCGCCGGGCCAGCAAATCGCCCATCATGCCCATACCGTGGTCATGAGCGATCCGGCGCAGCTCAAGGCCCTGATCCGCGCCGAAAAACCCGACCTGGTGGTTCCCGAAATCGAGGCCATCGCCACGCAGGCGCTCCAGGAACTCGAAAAGGCCGGCATTACGCGCGTCATTCCAACCGCGCGCGCCGCCCGCCTGACCATGGATCGCGAAGGCATCCGCCGCCTGGCTGCCGAGACGCTCCAGCAACCCACCAGCCCCTACGCATTCTGCGATTCGCGGGAAGAACTGCAGGCCGCCATCGACGGCGGCATCGGCTATCCGTGCGTGGTCAAGCCGGTCATGAGCAGCTCGGGCAAAGGCCAAAGCAAGATCGACGGGCCGGCCGACGTGCAGGCCGCGTGGGACTACGCCATGGCGGGCGGGCGCGTCAGCCTGAACCGCGTCATCGTCGAAGGCTTCATCGACTTCGATTACGAAATCACCCTGCTT
>JBEBXF010000252.1:0-5286 GCA_040391725.1 Eoetvoesiella caeni
GCTGTTCTTCATGGAGATGAAATGGTAGCCAGCCCCCCGACGCCCGATGCCGGCGACGCCATCATCCAGGTGCGCAACCTGAGCAACCAGTTCGGCAGCCATGTCGTGCACCAGAACCTGGATCTGGACGTTCGCCGGGGCGAGATCCTGGGCGTGGTGGGCGGCTCGGGCACCGGCAAGTCCGTGCTGCTGCGCTCCATCGTGGGGCTGCAAAAGCCGACCCACGGCACGGTGCGCCTCTTCGGCCAGGATGCGCTTGCGCAATCGGCGCAGCAGCGTTCCGAAATCGAACGGCGCTGCGGCGTGCTGTTCCAAAGCGGCGCGCTGTTCTCGTCGCTGACGGTGGCCGAGAACATCGCCATGCCGCTCATCGAACACGCCGGGCTCGACCGCCCCGAAGCCGAACGCCTGGCCAACGTAAAAATCGCCCTGGCCGGACTGCGGGTCGAAGCGGGCCAGCTGTATCCGGCCTCGCTGTCGGGGGGCATGGTCAAGCGCGCCGCCCTGGCCCGCGCGCTGGCCCTGGATCCTGAAATCCTGTTCCTGGACGAACCCACCGCCGGCCTCGACCCCATCGGCGCGGGCGCATTCGACCAACTGATACTTACCCTGCGGGACGCCCTGGGACTGACGGTTTTCCTCGTGACCCACGATCTCGATACGCTTTACACTATTTGCGACCGGGTGGCCGTGCTCTCGAACAAGCGGGTTCTGGTGGCCGACACGCTCAAGGTCGTCGAAGCCGTGGACGATCCCTGGGTGCACGATTACTTTCACGGGCCGCGCGGACGCGCGGCCAGCCTTGCCAGCCAACAGGCCCAGGAGTCCAGATAATGGAGCCACGCGCCCATCATGTGTTAATCGGTCTTTTCACTGTCATCGTCACATGCGCCGCCCTGCTGTTCGCGCTGTGGCTGGGCAAATCGTCGTACCAGGACACGGAGCTGCGGCACTACACGATCATTTTCAATGAGGCGGTAAGAGGCTTGTCGCGCGGCAGCGCCGTGCAATACAGCGGCATCAAGGTCGGCGACATCACCGATCTTTCTCTCGATCCGCAGGATCCCCGCAAGGTCAGGGCCCACATCCGGGTGGTGGGCAATATTCCCATCAAGCAGGACACCCAGGCCAAACTGGCCATGACCGGCATCACGGGCAGCTCCGTCATCGAGCTGAGCGGCGGCACACCGGACAGCCCGGCCTTGACCGGCCAGGATCCCATTATTGTCGCCACCCCCTCATCCCTGACCCAGCTGCTTGCCAACAGCGACAACCTCATGGCCAACATCACCGAGCTCGTCATGAACGCCAAGGCGATACTCTCGCCGGACAATGCCCGCCGCCTGGGCAATATGCTGGAGTCGCTTGAACAAGTCGCAAACTCCATGACCAGCCAGCAGCAGAATGTGACGGCCGCCCTGCAGTCGCTGACCAAGGCCGGCAAGCAGGCCACCGTCGCCCTGGGACAGGCCACCGAGCTGCTGCGCAATACCGACGGCCTCATCAAGAATCAGGGCTCGCGCACATTGGACAGCGCGCAGCGGGCCATGGCCTCGCTGGAAAAAGCCAGCGCCAGCGTCGACGAAATACTGAGTCGGAACACCGGAGCCATCAACGGCGGGATGCAAGGCATGAACGAGCTCGGGCCTACCCTGCGGGAGCTTCGCGCCACCCTGGCTTCGCTGCAAAAAGTAGCCCGCCGCCTGGACGACGACCCGGCCAACTACCTGCTGGGCGGAGAAAAACTACAGGAGTTCAAACCATGACCGCCGCTTTCTCGCGCACCCAAACATTCCGCCGCATGGCTGTCCTGGCAGCGGGGCTCCTGGTGTCGGCCTGCTCGATATTGCCGAAATCCGAAACGCTGGCGGTGTACCAATTGCCCGCCGCGCCGCAAGCCGGGCAAGCTTCAGCGCAAGACCGGCTGCCGGTGTCGCTGCGCATTGCAACGCCCTACAGCAGCCAGGTCACGGACAGCACCCGCATACTGGTCGTACCGCAGGGCAGCCAGATCAGCGCATACAGCGGCGCGCGCTGGAGCGATCCGGCGCCCGTCCTGCTGCGCAACCGCCTTGCCGGCGCATTCCGCGCCGACGGGCGGTTCAGCGCCATCAGCCTCGGCGGCGAAGGCAGTCTCGATACCGATTTCAGGCTGATAGGCGACCTGACGGCCTTTCAGGTGGTTTACGAAAACGGCGCGCCCGTCGTCCATATCCACTACGATGCATCGCTGGTGCAGTCCACGACCAACCGCAGCATCGCCACGCACCGCTTCGCCGTGACGCACTCCGTGCAGGGCAAAGAGATCCCGCGGGTCGTCGACGCCTTCGGCGCGGCCGCCGACCGGCTGGCCGCCGAGGTGGTTCCGTGGACGCGGCAACAAGCGCGCGCCGCCAAGCGGTAACTGGTTCGGGCCCCGCCTCGCACGGCGCGCAAAGCCGGCAAGGTCAGGCCTGTTGCACATCCCTTTCATGGGCGCGCGTGCGTATGGCCTCGAAGTCGGCGGGCACGCGATGGCGGGTATTCCATGCGCCGGCATGCACCACCTGGCCGGGCACGCCGTGATGCACAAGATCGGGAATCCGCCTCGAGCAAGCCAGCAGCCGCTCAAGATCGATTCCGGTGTCGTAGCCCATTGACTGCAGCATGTGCACCACGTCTTCGGTGCAGATATTACCGGTCGCGCCGGGCGCGAACGGGCAGCCGCCCAGGCCCGCCAGCGAAGCATCGAAATGATGAATCCCCGACGCCAGGCCGGCCAGCACATTGGTCAGGCCCATGCCCCGGGTATTGTGGAAATGCAGCGCCAGTTCGGTATTCGGCCAGCGCTGGACCAGGCCGGCGCACAGGTCGTGCACCTGGGCCGGATTGGCCATGCCCGTCGTGTCGCACAAGGTAATGCCGTCTACTTCCAGAGCCGCAAACTCGTCCGCGATATCCAGCACCTCGCCGGGCTCGACAACCCCTTCCATGGGACAGCCGAAGGCCGTGGACACCGACACATTGATGGCCATCCGGCCGCGCGCCATGGCGATGATCTCGCGCAGCGCCCGACGCGATTGCTGGCGCGTCATGCGGGTATTGACCAGGTTATGGGTTTCACTGGCCGAAACCACCAGATTGATCTCGTCCACATTGCACTCCAGCGCCCGCTCGGCGCCGCGGATGTTCAGCACCAGCGCCGCATAGGTAACGCCCGGGACACGATCGATGTCCTGGAAAACGGCTTCCGCATCGCGCAGCGCCGGAACCGCCTTGGCCGAGATGAATGAAGAGACTTCGATCTTGTGCAGGCCCGTTCGGCTCAGCGCGTTGATGAGCGCCACCTTGTCTTCGGTGGGCACGAAGGTCGGCTCGATCTGCAGCCCGTCGCGCATCACCACTTCCTGGATATGGACGCGCCGGCCCCGCTGGGGAAGGTTCCACGTACTCATGCTATGACTCCCTTGGCGCGCAACTCGGCCAAAACGGTTTCCGGAATGCCCGCAGCGCGCAAAACCGTGGCGGTATGTTCGCCCAGCTCCGGCCCGCCGGCGTCGAAGCCGCCGGGCGTGGCGCTGAGTTTGGGCACCACGCCCGGCACGCGCAGCGTGGAGCCGTCCTTCAATTGGATGCTGCGCAGCATGCCGCGCGCCTGGTAATGCTCGTTTTCGGCAATATCCTTTATTGTAAAGACTTTGCCGGCGGGAATGCGGGCGCCGGCCAGCTCGCGCAAGGCCTCGTCCAGGCCGCGTTCGCTCGTCCAGCGGCCGATGGCCTCGTCGATCAGGGCCATTTCCTTGACGCGGCCGGGGTTGCTGGCCAGCCGGGGGTCATTGCCCAAATCGTCCCGGCCTATCAATTGCATCAAGCGCTTGAAAATGCTGTCGCCGTTGCCGGCGATCAGAATATGGCGCCCGTCCGCGCAAGGATAGGCATTGGTGGGGGCAACCCCCTGCAAGGCGCTGCCCGCCGGCTCGCGAATGGCGTGATGGCGGTCGAACTCGGGCAGCGCGCCTTCCATCAGGTTGAAGACCGACTCGTAAAGCGCAACGTCGATCATCTGCCCTCGCCCGCCGTTGGCGGCACGGTGATACAGCGCCAGCAGCACGCCGATGACGCCGTGCAGCGCCGAAAGCGAATCGCCCAGGCTGATACCCGGCCTGACGGGCGGCTGGCCGGGCACCCCGGTAATGTAGCGCAGCCCGCCCATGGCTTCGGCTATCACGCCGAAACCCGGCAGATCGCGCAAGGGGCCGGTCTGGCCGTAGCCCGAGATCCGCAGCATGATCAGCCTGGGATTGAACCTGGACAAGGTGTCGTAGTCCAGCCCCCATTGCTCCAGGGTGCCGGGGCGGAAGTTCTCGATGACCACGTCGGCCTCGGCGGCCAGTTGCCTCACGAGATCCTGGCCCTCGGGCTGGCGCAGGTCGATGGCGACGGACTGCTTGTTGCGCGACTGCACATGCCACCACACCGACGTGCCGTTGTCCGGACTGCGCCAGGTGCGCAGGGGATCCCCGGTTCCGGGCGGCTCTATCTTGATGATCTGCGCGCCGAAATCGCCCAGCGTCTTGGCGGCGAACGGCCCCGCGATCAACGAGCCCATTTCGATGACGCGCACCCCTTTCAGGGGCCGGTCTTGGGAAATATTCATCATGCGCCTACCAGTTGCGTTCGCGCGTCCAGTTCGTGATGAGCGTCACGGCCTGCGCAAGCTGTTCGGGCTGCCCCTTGAAGTAATGATTGGCATTCTTGATGCAATGCATTTGCTTGTCCTGGCTGGCGCAGGCCTGGTACATGAGCCCGATGTCCGGCTGGGGCACGGCATCGTCCGCGCTGTGCTCGATGGCCAGCAAGGGAACGGTGATCTTGCCGGCGCAGGTTTCGCCATCGGCCCGCGAATGGTCGATGGACCATTGCGACAGCCACGAGCGCAGGGTGGAAAATCGCGCCAGCCCCACCGGCCCGGTATTGACGGTTTCGGGCACGCCAAGATAGCAGCTGCCGATGGGACGGTCGTTGGGCTGGAGGGTTCCATCCAGGAAGCGCGGCTCGGCCATGGTGCGATGCGTGACGAAGCCGCGCTCGATTTCGTCCGTGCCGCGCCGGCGCAGTATGTCCAGGGTTTCCTCCACCCAATTGGTAATGCGCCTCACCCGCGCCAGTTGCGCGGCGCGATAGGCCTCCAGCCAATCCCTGGAGTAAGGCGGACGCTCGGGCAGGTCGGGCGAATACAGATCCAGCCGGCTGTCCCGCTGGTCGGGATCCAGCTCGTTCATTACGGAAGGATCGATCCAGTCGGCC
>JBEBXF010000253.1:0-5220 GCA_040391725.1 Eoetvoesiella caeni
GGCATTTTGTACCGCGTGGCCGACGAGCTCGGCGCCACCAAGATCGCGCTGGGCCACCACCGCGACGACATCCTCGCCACGTTCTTCCTGAACTTGTTCTACGGCGGGCGCATGAAAGCCATGCCGCCCAAGCTGATGTCCGACGACGGCAAGCACATCGTCATCCGGCCCCTGGCCTATGTGATGGAAAAAGACCTCATCGCCTATGCCGCGCTCAAGCAGTTCCCCATCATTCCGTGCAATCTTTGCGGCTCCCAGGAAAACCTCAAGCGCAAGGAAGTCGGCCGGATGATCGCCGAATGGGACAAAAAAATGCCGGGCCGATCCTGGAACGTGTTCGGCGCGCTGTCGCGCGTCGTGCCCACCCATCTCATGGATCAAAACCTGTTCGATTTCGCCGGGCTTGCCGTGACCGGCGCGCCCGATGCGCAAGGCGACATGGCCTTCGATCACGAAGACTTCGACAGCCCCGGCCTGGCCGCCCCAGGCCGCGAAAACAGCGACGACGACAACGGCCAAACCCCCGCCGATAGCGGCCGGCCGCATAAAACCATATTCATGACGGATCTGCGCACCCTGTAACCGCATGGCGGGCCCCGGCCTGACAAGCCGGCAAGCGGGTGTTACCCTTTATATAAGCACGTGATCAACGTGTTGTTTGGTTCATGACATCAACAACACGCTACGTGCTTTTTTATTTGTTCACCGCCAACGATCAAAGGGAGTCAGCCGCATGCGCTTCGATACGGCCCACAACACTTTGAGCCCGTGTTTTTGCAAGGTTCTTATCGGTATTTTTTTTCTTCTGGCCGGCCTGGCCGTACACATCCCGGGCCATGCCCAGGCCAGCCCGCCCGCGGCCGGCAACGAAACCCCTTATGCCGTGCTGGCCGACCTGCTGGAAAACCCCCAGACCCGCGACCAGCTCATCCAGGAACTGCGCGCCATGGCGCCCCAGGGCGATTCCACGGCGCAACAGCAGGCCGGCGCCAACCCGCCCCGCGCCGACAATGCCGCCGCGCACGCAGGCCCGGAAGCAGGGGTCTCCAGCGACACCGGCAAACCCATTTCGCCGACGCAACGCCTGGCCCTGACGCTGCGGCACACCACCAACGATCTGTCCAGCGCCGCAACGGCCGTCAAGTCCCTGGCGCAAGGCACGCCGCCTTTTACGGACACGGCGCCATCGCGCAACGGTGCGCTCCGCATCCTGGCCGCCGTCGTGCTGGCTACGCTGGCGGCCTACCTGATCTTCAGGCTTATCGCCGGCCTTGCATTCGCACGCCTGAACCGCTGGATACAGACCGAACAGCCCAGGGAAGGCGGGCGCAGGAAACCCGGCCTGGCCTTGAGCCGAAAACTCATCGGCGTCGCGGCCGCGCTGGCCGTCGACCTTGCGGCCACATTGCTGGCGGCGCTGGCGGGCTATGCCGCGGCCCTGCTCCTGGCCGGATCGGAGAAGGGCGACACCGGGTTCGCCTTCCAGTTCCTGACCGCATTCGCCATGATAGAGGCCGTCAAGGCCTTGTCCCGGGGCGTCTTCGCCACCCGCTACGAACACCTGCGCCTGCTGCCGCTACAGCCCGCCACGGCGCGCTACTGGAACCGCTGGCTGACGCTGCTGATGGGCCTGACAGGCTACTGCCTGCTGGTCGTCGTGCCCATCACCCAGGCCATCCTGCTGCCGTCGCTCGGCCGTCTGCTGGGCCTGCTGATCATGCTGGGCGTGTACATCTACGGCGTGCGCGTGGTCTGGAGCCATCGCAAAAGCGTCAAGGCCGGGCTGACCGCCTGGGCGGAAAAATCGAGCACCGCGGTGTTCGGCACACTGATCCGCATCCTCTCGCGGCTATGGCATGTGATTGCCATTGCCTATCTGACCGTCCTGCTGGTGGCCAGCCAGGCCGAGCAGCAACTGGCGCTGGCTTTCATGATGCGCGCCACGGCGCAATCGGTCGCGGCGATCATCGCCGGCGCCCTGCTGGCCGCCGCGCTGTCGTCCCTGTTGGCCCGCCGCATTATCGTGCCCGACGTCTGGAGCAAAGCCCTTCCCCTACTCGAAACCCGCATCAACTCCTACGTTCCGGCCGCCCTCAAAGGGCTCAGGCTGCTGATCCTCATCGTGGTTGCGCTTGTCGTGCTGGACGCCTGGCATGCCTTCGACCTTGGGGCCTGGCTGGATTCGGACAGAGGCCGCGCCATGATCGCCGTCATCCTGAAAGTAGGCGTCATCCTGGCGCTTGCGGCGCTGGGCTGGACCATCATCGCCAGCCTCATCGAGCATCGCCTGGGCGCGGGCGGCTTGCACCGCCGCCCCAGCGAACGCGAGAAAACCCTGCTCATGCTGTTCCGCAACGCCGCCGCCGTGGTCATCGCCACCATGACCGTGCTGATCGTGCTCTCGCAAATCGGCATCGACATCGGGCCCCTGATAGCCGGCGCCGGCGTTGCCGGACTGGCCATAGGATTCGGCGCGCAAAAACTGGTGCAGGATGTCATTACCGGCGTGTTCATCCAGCTTGAAAACGGCATGAACCAGAACGATATCGTCGAAGTCTGCGGCCTGTTCGGCACGGTGGAGAAAATCACCATCCGCTCGGTCGTCATCCGCACACTGGACGGCGGCTATCACCTGATTCCGTTCTCCAGCATCGACAAGGTCAGCAACCACACCCGCGACTACGGCTACCACTACGGCGAGTACAACGTCGCCCACCGCGAGAACGTGGACGAAGCCATTGCCCAGATGGAAATGGCCTTCAAGGACTTGATGCAGGATCCGGAGCTGGCCCCCGAAGTGCTGGAAGATATTTCCATACCCGGCGTAACCGCCCTGAACGAGCAGGGCTTCAGGATCCGCGTGCTCATCAAGACCACGCCCGGCAATCAGTGGGCGGTTCAGCGCGGCTACAACAAGCTGCTGAAGCAGCGCTTCGACGCCGCCGGCATCGAGCTGCCCTATCCTCATACCGTATTGCATTTTGGCCGCGACAAGGACGGCTACGCGCCGCCGGTGGACGTGCGGGCCGTCGACTCCCTGAAGGAGTTCACCCGGCCCGCCGCCGGCTAGCGCTATTGCTCGCCGTGGCTCACGCCTTCCCAGTGCGGCCCGGGAATCGCGATGTCGAATAATTCGAGAACCCTGGCCACCGTGTGATCGACCATCTCGTCGATGGTGGCGGGGTGATGGTAGAACGCCGGCAGCGGCGGGAAGATGATGCCGCCCATTTCCGTTACCGCCGTCATATTGCGCAGGTGAGCCAGGTTGAAAGGCGTTTCGCGCACCATCATGACCAGGCGCCGGCGTTCTTTGAGCGTGACGTCGGCCGCCCGGGTAAGCAGGTTGTCGGAAAACCCGTGCGCCACCGCGGCCAACGTGCGCATGGAGCACGGCGCGATAATCATGCCCGTGGTGGCGAACCCGCCGCTGGCGAGGGTTGCCCCGACATCGCGAAAGCCGTAAACCTTGTCGGCCAGCGCGTGGACCTCCTGGCGGGTCATGCCCAGTTCGTACTTGATATTCAGCACGCCCGACGGCGAAACGACCAGATGCGACTCGACATCGGGCACACCCTGCAAGGCTCGCAGCATGCGCACTGCATAAGTGGCGCCGGTGGCGCCCGTAATGCCGACCACGAGCCGGCGCTTGCCGCTCATGGCAAGGCCCTGGCTACGCAAACGGGACAGGAATGCCTGACGGCACCCTGCCCCGCCGCGTTGGGAACTTGCCCGCTGGCCCGCTGCGCATTACTCAAGCGCGCCGGCCTCTTTCAAAACGGTAAGCAGCTCGCCGCTTTCATGCATTTCGGCAATGATGTCGGAGCCGCCGAGGAACTCGCCCGACACGTACAACTGGGGAATGGTGGGCCAATTGGCATATTCCTTGACGCCCTGGCGCACTTCCTCGTCTTCGAGCACGTTGACGGTTACCAGCTTGGTCACGCCCGACGCCTTCAGAATCTGGATGGCCCGGCCGGAAAAACCGCATTGCGGAAACTGGGCCGTACCCTTCATGAACAGCACGACGGGGTGGCTGGTAACGGTTTCCTTAATAAAATCTTGAACTTCGCTCATGGTGCTCTCGTTTCCTGGACAATAATCAACCACATTATAAAGACCCGCCGGTAATCCGCTCGATGCCGGCCAGGTCGCTGGAGCTGCCCACCTGCCGAAGGCCGGTGCTTTGCAACAAACTGCGCACGGCAGGCGCCTGATCCCAACCGTGCTCCATCCATAATACGCCACCTGGTCTCAGCCTTGAAGTGGCGCCGCGCGCAATAATTTCAAGGGCGCCAAGACCGTCGCCGCCATCGGTCAGCGCCCCCCTGGGCTCGAAGCGCAAATCGCCCTGCTCCAGGTGCGGATCGCTTGCGGCGATATAGGGCGGATTGGAAACAATCACGTCGAACCGGGGTTGCCCGGCAATGGGCTCGTACCAGTTGCCGCACAAGAACTCGACCTCGGCGCCCTGGTTGCGGGCATTGTCCGCCGCCACGGCAAGCGCCTGGACACTGACGTCGGTGGCCACGACCCGGGCCCTTGGACAGGCCAGCGCAATGGAAATCGCCACGGCGCCGCTGCCAGTGCCCAAGTCCAGCACGCGGGGCGCGTCCAGGCCCGGTTTATCCAGATGCCGCAGCGCCGTTTCCACCAGCAGCTCGGTTTCGGGACGTGGTATCAACACGCCGGGCCCGACCTTGAACTCGTGCCCCATGAACTCGCGCTGGCCGACCAGATAGGCCATGGGCTCGCCCCGCAGGCGCCGCCCGGCCAGATCCTGGAACCGCGCCACCGCCTGCGGATCCAGAGGATCCGTATCGTGGGCGATCAGCCACGAGCGCGGCACCCGCAACACATGCTGCAGCAGCATCTGCGTTTCCAGCCTGGGCAATTGGCTGCCCGCCAGCACGCCGCGCACCGTTTCCATGCCCCGGGCCTATTCCTCGCCCATGGCTGCCAGCTGCTCGGCCTGGTGTTCGGCCAGCAAGGCCTTGGTCAGCTCGTCCAGGTCGCCATCCATGATGGACTGCAATTTATACAGCGTCAGGTTAATGCGATGATCCGTCACCCGGCCTTGGGGGTAGTTATAGGTGCGGATGCGCTCGGAGCGGTCCCCCGACCCCACCAGGCTTTTGCGCTGCGCGGCTTCCTTGCTGTGCTGCTCCTGCTGCTGCTTGTCCTTGAGCCTGGCCGCCAGCACCTGCATGGCCTTGTCCTTGT
>JBEBXF010000254.1:0-5194 GCA_040391725.1 Eoetvoesiella caeni
GCCTGATATGAATATTTACAAGATCGACTTGAATCTCCTTCTTGTCTTCGACGCGTTGATGCAAGAGCGCAACGTGACAAGAGCGGGAGAGCGCATCGGTTTAAGCCAGCCGGCAATGAGCCATGCACTGACACGGCTGCGCAAGCTGTGCAACGACCCGCTTTTCGTCCGGATTCGAACCGGCATGGAGCCGACCCCATTTGCGCAGCAGCTAAGCGGTTCCGTGCATCAAGGGCTACGGACACTGCAGGAGGGGCTGGATGGCACGGTCGCCTTCGATCCGGCGACCTCCGACCGCACTTTTCAAATCGTGATGAGCGATATGGGTGAAGTCGTGTATTTGCCGCCGCTGATGACAACGCTGAAGAAAGCCGCGCCAAACGTCGATGTACGCGTATTGCAACTGCCTCGCGAACGCTACCAGGAGGTGTTCGAATCAGGCGCCGCCGATCTCGCCATTGGCGTATCGTCGGCGCTGCAAACCGGGTTTTACCAACAACGGCTATTTTCCGACGGCTATGTCTGCATCATGCGAAGCGACCACCCCCGTATTGGAACAACGCTAAGCCTGGCCCAGTTCGAGTCGGAGTCGCACGTCAGGATCGCACCTACGGGATCGCGCTATAGCGGAGTCGTCTCGTCACACACCGCACCCACGCTCATCGAGCGCAAGCTGGCCGAGTATGGCCTGAAACGCCGGATAGCCCTGCGCGTACCGCACTTCACCGTCGTACCCACCATTTTGCAAACGACTGACTTCATCGCAACGGTGCCGCAGCAGGTCGTAACCAGGGCCGATACGCCTCGCAATCTAAAAATGCTGCCCCTTCCCTTTGACGTCCCAAACTTCGTCATCCGCCAATTCTGGCATCAGCGCAATCATCATGACGACGCCAACCGATGGCTGCGCGGCATAGTCGCCAACCTCTTCGCCGACAATAAAAAGCCGTGATGAATGCCAAACGATGTTCAAGGCCCGGGTAAAGCGGGCGGCTGTCAGTCAGCCGCTCCTTGGAGCGGCGATGAAGACTCTTCGTCGGCACGCTCCCAGATTTCTCGCGCGATAGGATCGCGCAGTTCCTCGGCGATATGACCGACCAAGCCAATCGAGCGGCCAATAACGGCAAGGCCCCGGCACAACCTCCAGGGGATGGAAAGCTCACAAGCCAGAGCACCCAGCGCCCCTGTGGCGTTGACCGGCAATATCCCGGGCTTGGCAAGCGCGCGCTCCGCCTCCACGGAAATAAGCTGCATCAACTCGACATAACGGCCGCTGATGCCATTTTCTTCCGCAAGGTGAAATAATTTTGGGGTGCGCGGATCTATGGGCTTATGAAGGGGATGCCCGATTCCCGGTATGGTGCATTTGGCAGCGACGTGACTGGCGACGATTTTCTTCGCCAACTGCGGAAGATCTTCTTCTCCATCCACCGAGGCCAAGGCCTCCTGGAGAATGCGGGCAGCCCCTTCCGCCGTACCCGCAAAAGTCGTACCCATGCCGCACAAGCCCGCGGCAACAGCGGACTGCAGCGATTCGGGGGCTCCCAGATAAGTCAGGCGGGCGGCAATAGCCATTGGCGTCATACCATGCTCCACCAAGGTAGCCAGCATGGCATTGAACACGACGGACTCATTCGGGGTCGGGACACGCCCCTTGATTTCCAAAAAGGCGAACTCGCCCAGATTCAGCTTGCCGAGCACATCGTTCGTCAGATCGAGACCGCATACGGTAATGCTGTCCGCCGTGCTCCGGCCCATTCTGGAACGAAGCGCTTTACGTTGACGGCTCATGCCCCACCTCTCTTGTCGTTACCTGGCGTGCAAAAAACAATAGCATTCAAGCCATGTGTGAACAACACATGGCAGGCATACTTATTATTAGGGCCACGAATATAAGAATCAGCGCGGCGAACGCCGTATCCGCCGCTCATGGCGAATCATCAGGCCTGCCCCCAGCAATACGGCCAGCGCCATCAGGTACCAAGTGATGGCGTATCCCAAATGGGTGTTGCGGAAGTGGGTGACCGTCAGGCCGCCAAGCGGCCAGCCCTGCGGGTTCACGCCGGCGTCGGCATCGACGAAATACGGCGCGGCGGACTCATCCGGCAGCCCCTCCGCCTTGAGAATGGCGGCCACGTCGCGTGAATACCATTGCCCCGCGTCAGGACGATTGCGGCGCAGGAAGCCGCCGTGCGGTTCGGTGAAGCGCAACAACCCGGTCACGACGGTTTCGCCTTCCGGTGCGCGTATTTTCGCGTTGCCCGAGGCATCGGCGAGATCGGGCGGAATATAGCCCCTGTTCACCAGCACGATGAAGCCGTCATCGGTCTTGAACGGAACCATGACCCAATAGCCGTAGCCCTTTGGGCTGGTGCCATGTACCAGCGCTTGTTTGCCGGGGAGGAAGCGGCCCTCCAGCCGCACTCGCAGGTATTGCAGTTGACCGCTTTCGACATTCGGCCAGGCCGCAGGCCCGGGAGCGGCCACCGGCGGCGCATGAATGCGCGTGGCGACGTCGTGGATCAGCTTCAGCTTCCAGTCCAGGCGGTGCAATTGCCAGTTTCCCAGCAGGATGAACCCCGCAAAGGCGCAGACCGCCAATACCATCCAGACAATGAAACCGCGGCCCGGGCGGGTTCCCGCCGCGCCGCCGGATGCCGAAGTCACGACGACGGCATGGTCATGGGCATGGTCATCGTGTGCGGCTGCTGCGACGTCGCGGGCATCATGCCCGGCATCATGTTCATGTTTTCGTGATACAGCACCCAGATGGACGCCCCCAGCACGATGACCACCAGCACAGTGGAGAAGATGAAGGCCAGCATGTTCCAGCCGCCTTCCGAGCGGGTGTCCAGATGCAGGAAGTAGACAATATGCACGACGATTTGCGCGACGGCCAGGATCAGCACGACGGCAATGGCCGCGGCGCGATTGTCGATGACCTGGTTCATGACTAGCCAGAAGGGAATGACGGTAAGAATGGCCGCCAGCACGAAGCCCGTAAGATAGCTGCGCAGCGAGCCTTCATGCACGTGCATGGCGTCGTCGTGATGGTCGGACGATGACGCGCCGGACAGAGGTGGGTGGCTCATCGCAATACTCCTACCAGATAAACATAGCTGAAAACCCCGACCCAGACCAGATCCAGGAAGTGCCAGAACATGCTCAGGCAGCGCAGACGCCGAATGTTGTCCGGCGTGGCGCCGTACCGGTTCAACTGCACCATCAGCACGACCAGCCACACGACGCCAAAGGTCACGTGCAGGCCGTGCGTGCCGACCAGGGCGAAGAACGCCGACAGGAACGCGCTGCGGCCCGGCCCGGCGCCCTGGGCGATCATGTCGACGAACTCGTGGATTTCCAGGCCCACGAAGGCCGCCGCCAGCAGTCCGGAGACAGCCAGCCAGCCAAGCATGGCGCGCTTGTTGCCTTGCTGGATCTGCAGCATCGCGAAACCGAAGGTGACCGAGGAAATGAGCAGCAAGGCGGTGTTCCAGGCCAGCCCGACCAGATCGAAGACCTGGCTGCCCGTCGGGCCGCCCGCGTACTGAGTGCCCAGCACGGCGTTGGCAACGAACAGGGAGGCGAAGATGAAGCAATCGCTCATCAGGTAGATCCAGAACCCGAGCAGGGTTCCGTTATGGGCGGGCGGCTCTTGACGGCAATAGAACGTCGGCGCCGGGCGGCGGCTGCTGGCGATGGTATCGGTGCTCATGCCGCGCCCCCCTCAGGATTGGGCGCCCAATTGCCCGAATGCTCGAACTGGTTCACCTCTTCGGCGGGGATGTGATAGTCGCGATGGTAATTGAAGGTATGGCCGATGGACACGATGATGATTCCCAGGAACGACGCAATGGCCAGCCACCAGATGTACCAGACCATGGCGAACCCAAAGAGAGTCGCCAGCACGCCAAGGATAAGGCCGGCGCCGGTGTTCCTGGGCATGTGGATATTGTTGAACCCATCCATCGGACGGCTTACGCCCTGCTCTTTCATGTCGAACCAGGCGTCACGCTCGTGCACCTGCGGAATGAACGCGAAGTTGTAGTCGGGAGGCGGCGAGGACGTCGACCACTCCAGCGTGCGGCCATTCCAGGGGTCGTTGCCGACGGCATACGTATCGCGGTGGCGGATGCTGACGTAGATCTGAACGATGAACGAAAGAATTCCCAGCAGGATCAGGAAGGCGCCGAAGGCGGCAATGACGAACCATATCTGCAGGCTCGGATCATCGAAATGACTGAGGCGGCGGGTTACGCCCATGAGGCCCAGCACATAAAGCGGGCCGAAGGCCAGCCAGAAGCCGATCAGCCAGAACCAGAACGACAACCTGCCCCAGAACTCGTTCAGCCGGAAGCCGAAGGCCTTGGGGAACCAGTAGTTGATGGCCGCGAATACGCCGAACACCACACCGCCGATAATGACATTATGGAAATGCGCGATCAGGAACAGGCTGTTGTGCAGCAGGAAGTCGGCAGGCGCCACCGACAGCATCACGCCGGTCATGCCGCCGATGGTGAAGGTGAACAAAAAGCCCATCGTCCATAGCATTGGCACGGTGTAGTCCACGCGGCCGCGGTACATGGTGAACAGCCAGTTGAAGATCTTCGCCCCGGTGGGAATGGAGATGATCATGGTCGTCAATGAAAAGAACGAATTGACGTCGGCGCCCGAACCCATGGTAAAGAAGTGATGCAGCCACACGAGGTAGGACAGAACCATGATTGCCAAGGTAGCGTAAACCATGGATGAATAGCCGAACAGTGGCTTGCGCGAGAAGGTTGCCACGATTTCCGAATACACGCCGAAAATGGGCAGCACCAGTATGTACACCTCCGGGTGGCCCCATACCCAGATCAGGTTGATGTACAGCATGACGTTGCCGCCGAAGTCATTGGTGAAGAAATGCATGCCCAGGTAGCGATCCAGCGACAGCAGGAACAGCGTGGCGGTAAGAATGGGGAAAGTCACCACGATGAGGCCGCTGGTGGCAAGCGTCGTCCAGCTGAAGATCGGCATCTTCATCATGCTCATGCCGGGCGCACGCATCTTGACGATGGTGACGACGAAGTTGATGCCGGTAAGCAGGGTTCCCACCCCCGACAGCTGCAAGCCCCATATGTAGTAGTCCACCCCCGTGCCCGGACTTTGCGCAAGCTCGGAAACGGGCGGATAGGCCAGCCAGCCGGCGGTG
>JBEBXF010000255.1:0-5179 GCA_040391725.1 Eoetvoesiella caeni
TCCACATAAGGATTGCGCAGCAGCTTGAGCAAGGTCTCGATTTCGCCGTCCTCCTCCTGGTGCGCGGCCTGTATGGCCTGCTCCGCCAAATGGTTCCGCAAGACATACAAAGGGTTTGCAGACTGCATGGCGGCGATGCGTTCGCCGGCCGGCCGGTTTTCGAGCGCGAGCCGCTGCGCATAGGCCGCCAGCCATGCCTGGGCCGCCGCGCGGTCGGAAAACAGCTCTAGCCATGGCTCGGGATCGCTCAGGGCCTGCGCCAGCCGCCTGAAGCCGAGCGTGAAATCGGCTTGCTGGTTGTGCAGCAAGCGCCACCAGTCGTCCACCAGCACGTCGTCGCCCTCGCGCCATTGCAGCCAGCCGAACTTGCGAACCAGATTGCCGCGATAAGCCGCCAGAAAATCGTCTTCGTAGTGCTGCAGCTCGGCCCGCAAGGCGTCGGCCTCGATGTCCAAGACGGTAAGGCAACTGGCCAGGCGGTAGAGATTCCAGTTCACCACGGAGGGCTGGGCGTTCCAGGCATAGCGGCCCTGAGCGTCGGTGTGGTTGCACACATGGTTGATCTGGAAGCCGTCCATGAAGCCATACGGACCGTAATCCATGGTCAGGCCCAATATGGACATATTGTCGGTGTTCATCACGCCTTGGCAAAACCCCACCGTCTGCCAATCGGCCACGAGTCTGGCCGACCTGGCCACGACCTGGCGCAGAAACCTCAGGGCGCTTTCGTCAGGGCCGCCCTCGACCCGGCACTCGGGATAAAACCTGTCGATGACGTAGTCGAGCAGGATGCGCAGGTTTTGCGGGCTGCCGCCCCAGTGCTCGAACGAGCCGAAACGGATGAAGCTGGGCGACACGCGCGCCACCACCGCGGCCCGCTCTTCGGTTTCACGATAGACCGGGTCGTCGCCGACCACGATGGCCAGGGCGCGCGTGGTGGGAATGCCCAGGCCGGCCATGGCCTCGCTGGCCAGGTATTCGCGCACGGAAGAGCGTACGACCGCCCTGCCGTCGCCCATGCGCGAGTACGGCGTGCGCCCCGAGCCCTTGAGCTGGATTTCCATGGGTCCTTCCGGAGTAGTCACCTCGCCCAGAAGATGCGCGCGGCCGTCGCCCAACTGGCCGGCCCACACGCCGAACTGGTGGCCGCTATAGACGGCGGACAAGGTCTGGCCGCCACGCAACGGGACGCTGCCCGCACAGACGTCCAGAAAATCCCGCCCGCCCAAGGCCTTGGGCGACAAACCCAGCAGGCTGGCCACTTCGGCATTGGCATGCAACAGCCGGGGCCGGCGCAAAGGCGTCGTCGCCAGCCGGGTGTAGAAGGCCGGCGGCAGTTGCGCAAACGAATTGACGACCTCGAGATCCTGGATGCTGTCGATGCTCATTGCGCCCCTTTCTGGATTGCGCTTTTTGCCTTGGCCGCCCTTTTTGCCGGCCGCAGATAAAAAATGGCACAAAAATAAAAACCTAGCGACAAAATGATTTCGATCCAGGCCATGGCCACGGATGCGGAGGACGGATCGGAATAGGCCCGGACGATGCCCTCCATAAGGTAAAGCAGAACGAGCATGGCGGCCCATTGCAGCGTGTAAAGGCTGCCCTTGAGCACCCCGCGCAGCGGAAACAGCAGCGGCAGAACCTTCAAGACCAGCAGCGAGCCGCCGGGACGCAAGGGCGCGACGCCAAGCTCCCAGACCAGGCAAAGGACGATGAGTCCGACCAGGAAAAAAATGGCGCCATAGCGCAGAACGGGGTTAAGTTGCGTATCCATACTGGTATTATTACTCGAATCCGCCGCCGCGGCATGCGTGGACGATAGCCCGGCCATCCACACCCGCCACGCCGAATCCTATTCATGAATACCAACACCAACGACCTGCCCGCTTCCGACACCGACGCCCCCGCCGAGCGCATGCGGGCCTGGGTCGTCAATTCCGGCAAGGTGCTGCGCTACGCCGCGCAGCGCGCGGGCGAAAAAAAACTGCCTCAGGTCGCATCCAGCCTGACTTTCACCACGGTTCTGGCCATTGTTCCCCTGCTGGCCGTCGTGCTGTCGCTGTTCACGGCGTTTCCGTTGTTCGCCGACTTCAAGGACGCCCTGGAAAGCTTCCTGACCAGCAACCTCATGCCGCCGACCGTCTCCGACACGGTCATGAACTATCTCAACCAGTTCGCCGCCAAGGCTTCGGGCCTGACCACGGTGGGAGCCGCCTTCCTGATCGTGGTGTCGGTCATGCTGATCATGACCATCGACACCGCCTTCAACGACATCTGGCACGTCGAGCAGCAGCGCCCCTTGCGCCAGCGCATGCTGGTGTACTGGGCCATTATTTCCCTGGGGCCCGTGCTGGCCGGAGCCAGCCTGTGGACGACGTCGTATCTGGCCCGTGAATCATTGGGTCGCGTGCAGGAAATCGCGCCGGCCCTGAACGTGGTGCTGTCGTTCGTGCCGCTGGTCATCACGGGCCTGGGTTTCGCCGCCCTGTTCGTAACCGTTCCCAACCGGCAGGTGTACTGGCGCGATGCCCTGGCAGGCGGATTCGGCACGGCCATCGTGCTGGAAATCATGAAGTCGGGCTTTGCGCTGTACATCACGCGCTTTCCGTCCTACACCATCATCTACGGCGCGTTCGCCACCCTGCCCATCTTCCTGCTATGGATCTACCTGTCGTGGCTGGCCGTGCTGTTCGGCGCCACCGTCGCGGCGACGCTGCCATCGCTGCGCCTGCGCCGCTGGGCGGAAAACCGCCAGCCCGGCTCCGCCTTCGTCGACGCGATCAACGTCATGCGCACGTTACGAAGCTCCCAGGGAACGCCCACCCCTGGGCGCAGCCTGCGTTTCCTCAGCGCGCACTTGCGCCTGCATCCCGATGAACTGCTCATCGTTCTCAGAACCTTGAAACGCCTGGGATACGTGGTGCCGACGCACGAAAAGGGCGCGGAACAATGGGCCCTGACCTGCGACGTGCGCGATGCCGACCTGGGCAGAATCATCGACGCACTGCTGATAGACCGCAGCCAGATAGGCCTGCTCGAAGACCCGGGGCTGCTCGACGCCATTTCGGCATCGCTGGCGCAGTCGCCTCCGGTCACGCTCGAACAGATCATGGATGCCGGGCAAAGCGCGGATCAAAAACACAACGAAACGCTATCCGAAAGCATCGTTATGATGCAAAATAGTCCCAAAGAAGCACACCAGTCGAACCAGGAGGCCCACCATGTTGAAAGTCAGTGAAATATTGCGCGTCAAGGGGCATACCCTTTATACCGCCACCCCTGACACACCTATTGCCCAGGCCCTCGAAACCATGAGCGAGCAAGACATCGGCTCTTTGGTCATCATGGATCACGGCGAACTGGTCGGCATGCTTACCTTCCGAGAAATCATCCGGCATCTGCATGCCAACCAGGGCGTTACCGGCCCCAATACCATCCGCAGCATCATGGACGACGCTCCGGTCAGCGTCACCCCCAACACCAGCGCCGACGAAGTCCAGCGCCTGATGCTCGACAAGCATGCCCGCTACATGCCCGTCATGGACGGCCCGGTGCTGCAGGGCGTCATTTCCTTCTACGACATGGCGCAAGCGATTGTTGCGGCACAACAATTCGAAAACACCATGCTCAAGGCCTACATCCGCGACTGGCCCGGCGACCACACCGACGCCGAAGCCAAAGAACAGAACTAACGCTGTTTATGGGAAATGCCCGGCATTTCCCCGCAAATCCATTCGGCCTTCGGCTACACCACGCGGCATACCTCGTCGAATTCAAGACGAGGCAAGCGGCCAAAGAGCTTGCTGTGATCGCCGTGGCCCAGATTACATATGAAATTGGTCCTGACGCTCGTGCCGGACCAGAACTCCCGGTCGACCGCCTCGGCATCGAATCCCGACATCGGGCCGCAATCCAGCCCGATGGCGCGGGCCGCGACGATGAAATATCCACCTTGCAATGTGGCATTGCGGAAAGCGGTCAGCTCGGCATGGCGGCTGTCGGCCGCGTCGGAAAATACGCTCTTGGCCGTCGGGCTATGAGGAAAAAGCCGCGGCAAATACTCGTAAAACTTATAGTCGGTGCCGATGATGGCGGTGACCGGCGCCGACATGGTTTTCTCTACGTTCCCGGGCGACAGATGCGGTTTCAGCCTTTCCCTGGCGGCATCGCTGCGCAGAAAAATAATGCGTGCCGGCGAACAGTTCATCGAAGTCGGCCCCCATTTCATCAAATCGTAGAGCCGGCGAAGCTGTTCGTCATCAACCCCCTGCCCGGCCCAACCGTTGTGAGTCCGTGCCTCGCGAAACAAGGCATTCAAAGCATCTTCCGAAATCGCGGTGGCCGCGCTGGCTTGTGTCGTCGTCATGTCATCGAGCATTTAGGGACATCAACTGCAAAGCAGCCCGGAATATGCTTCCGTTCGCGCTTGTCAGCTCATCAAGAATGGTGAAGTGGTTGCAGCCTGCACAGTCGATTTGCCTGGAATGATTGGATGGCCAGGCGCGTCGAACAATGGCTGCCTGCGCGAGAAAACCGGCATTCTCCTGTGTTCCTGTCGCGGTCAGAAAAGGCGCGGAACTGCTGGGTTGCGTCAAGGCGGGGCTTAGTTTCACGGCTCGCTCGTTGTCTAGCGAGACCATCTTCATCAAGGACGGCACACGCAAAAGAGGCCTCAGGTCGTAGAGTCCGCTGATGCCTATTCCCCCTTCCACCGTGCGGGCCGGCAACGCGGGATGAACGCGCTGCCAATTGGTCGCAAGCAGCATGGCGGCAAGCTGCCCGCCCGCGGAATGGCCACAGGCATACAGGCTATGAGCCGGCGCCCTCCACTCCGATGCGTTCGCATACAACCAGGCCGCCGCTGCACGCACCTGGCCCACGATGTGCTCTATGGTTACTGCGGGGCATAAAGCGTAATTGACAACCGCGACGGCGTATCCAGCCTTGTTGAACTCGGGCGCCACCAGCGACGCGTCGGACTTGTCGAGCGAATGCCAGTATCCGCCATGAATATACATGAGCGTGCCCTTGGGATTGCCCGGCGGCAGGAAGAGATCCAGCCGCTCGGACTCATCCTGGCCGTAGGCAATATCCAGCCGGGCCGCACCCTCCTGCAGTGCGCGAGTGCGGCAGGCGGCGGAATCGCTTGCCCATCGGGCAAAGATAGCCGCGTATCCCG
>JBEBXF010000256.1:0-5179 GCA_040391725.1 Eoetvoesiella caeni
AACGCTTTGATTTCAGCCTTTGTGAAGAACCGCGCCAGGTGTATTGAGGCGCGAATCCAGCCCGCGTCGGCTACTATGGCGGCGTGCGTGACTTTACGGGCGACGGAGACGCCGAGCGTCATGTCGGTCCACAGCGCCTTTGGCTCGATGCCGCTGAAATGCTCAATGTGTTCCAGCACACGGGTCTTGCCGTTCAGTTCAAGGTCATTCCGCATGCGTTCGATGACTTCGCGCAGCTCGTGGTCGGTGATTTTGCCTTCAACGGATATTTCAATAACTGGTGAATCGGGGGCGGTGTGATACAGGATCATGGGAAAACCTCTGGCTAAGGAGATGTTACACGTTCAGGTGCGAATGAGACTGGTGCTCGGCCCCTTCGCTCAAGTCACCAGCTCGAACACCTTGATTCGCCGCAGCAGCATGATCGCGCCCAGCGAAAGGCCGAACACGCCCGCGGCGGTGGCGGGGATGGACCACCAGGGCGATGCGGCCGGGTTCAGGGTTTGCAGGGTGTCATCGACCTCCCGCAAGACGAAAACATGCAGGCAGTAGATGCCCAGTGTGCATGCCGACAGGGCCTGCAGCGGCTTGGCATAGGTGTGGACCTTGGCGCCGATGCCGTACAGGACGTTGAAGGCGCAGACGGCGGAGGCCATGACCAAGGGGGAGAGATATTCGTAGAACAGGGTGCTGGGCCTGCCGATATGTTGGGAATGGGCATAGGTGGCAAACATGGTCAGGGCGCCGAACGCCAGGAACAGTCCCAGGGAAGCGCACCAGTAGCGGCGCTTGTTTTCCTGGCGGAGCCAGGCTTCGTGCACGTAGGCGCCCAGGAACAGATAGCCGGTCAGTCCGACGAAGGTGTCCAGCCCGTAGGTCTGCAGCAGGCGGGTTTCCAGGCCCAGCGCGGTTCCCAGGGTCGGCCAGGCGGATGCTCCCGCCCAAAGGGCGAGGTAGCAGATTTTTTCGCCGGGCCGGGCGGCGGTCCATATACTGCGCAGGAAGGGCACGAACAGGTAGATGCCGACAATGGCGTACAAATACCAAAGGTGGAAGACAACAGGCCCGTGGATGATGGCTTCGAGCCAGCCGTACCAGGGCCCGTAGCGCTCGCCGCGCCAGGTGTTCCAGGCCATGTAGAACAGCGACCAGAACACCAGCGGCGGCAGAACTCGTACAAAGCGCTTTGAGAGGAAGGCGGGCAGGGATTCCCGCTTGCCCAACAGCAGCACCCCGGTAATCATCAGGAACAGCGGCACGCAGCTGCGCACCAGCGAATCGTAGAAGTTGCTGGCCCACCACTGCTCGTCGAAGGAACCAAAGCGCGTTGCCGCCGTGTGCAGCATGACCACCATGAAGCAGGCCGCCACTCTGGCGGTATCCATGGCTGTGCTGAAGCGGCTTCTGGGTGTGGGCATCGGTTGCGATTCTCGAACTGGCTATGGTTCCTTTCTTAGTAACATGCATGCCGGCAGAGGGTGCTAGCAGGTATTTCAGTCTGTTGCGGGGGGTAAACGATGTGCCCGCCGCGTGGATTTCCCGCAGGCGGGCATAAGTAGTAACATACGTTACTATATGGACAAGCCTTCTTCCTTCCAATCGTTCGAGCAAGCCATGCAAAGCCTGTCGCAGCGGCTTTCCTCGCGCAGCCTGATGCGCGAGTCGGTGATCCTTCGGCTGTTCCAGCATGTGGCATTGCGGCTTAACGACTATATGGATGCGCCTTTCAAAGAGCATGGCCTGAACGCTACGCTGTGGACGTCGCTGGTGGTCATCTATGCCAGTCCCGATCGCTGCTTGAAGCCGTCGGAACTGAGCGTATTCATGAATTCGTCGCGCACCAACAGTACGCGGGTGGCGCGCGAGCTGCAGCGGCACGGCTTTGTGCGGCGGCTGGCCGACAGCAGCGACCGGCGCCAGGTGCTGCTGAAGATGACGCCCAAGGGGGCGAAATTCGTGGAAACGCTCATGCCTTCGCGCGGAACGTACGTCAAGCAGGCATTGCAGGAGTTCAACGCGCAAGAGGTGGACGAGCTCGAACGTTTGTTGAGAAAGCTGCTGGACAAGCTGGATTAGGGCCTGTCAACACTTGTCGAGGAGATTGCATCGGCAAGTGTCAACAGCCCCTTTGTTTTATTGACGGGTGGTGTTCGCCCGGATAGTAACGGGCGTTATTATATTTTTCGGGACTGGAAATACTGTGGTTGAAAATAGCGAGTCTCCCCCCGAACTGAATCGTTTCATGGTGACCTTGTCCATCATGCTGGCGACCATCATGCAGACGCTGGACAGCACCATCGCCAATGTGGCGCTGCCCCATATGGCGGGCAGCCTCTCGGCGTCGCAGGACCAGATCATGTGGGTGCTGACCTCCTACATCGTGGCGGCCGCCATTGCCACGCCGGTAACGGGCTGGCTGTCCGGCCGCTACGGGCGCAAGACGATATTCATGGTCTCCATTGCGGGCTTCACCATCAGCTCGCTGCTGTGCGGGATCTCCGGGAACCTGGCCGAGATTGTGCTGGCCCGCCTTTTGCAAGGGGTGTTCGGGGCGGCGCTGGTGCCGCTATCGCAGGCGGTGATGCTGGACATCAATCCGCCCGAGCGCCATGCGCGGGCCATGGCGGTGTGGGGCATGGGCGTCATGCTGGGGCCGATCCTGGGGCCGACCCTGGGCGGATATCTGACCGACAATGTGAGCTGGCGCTGGGTGTTTTTGATCAACCTTCCGGTGGGGGTGTTGTCGTTTCTTGGCGTGTACCGCTATGTGCACGAACTGACGTCCAAGCTTATCCAGAAGTTCGACTGGTTCGGCTTTACCATGCTGGCCATCGCCATCGGCATGTTTCAGCTCTTTTTGGACAGGGGCGAGCAGCTGGACTGGTTCGGCTCCATCGAAATTCGCATCGAGGCGATCTGCACCGTCGTCGCGTTTACGTTTTTTGTGCTGCACACGATAAGCTCCGGCGAAAAATCGTTTCTTAACGTCAAGCTCATGCACGACAGGAATTTCGTCACCGGGCTGGCATTCTATTTTTTGCTTGGGCTGCTGCTTTACGCGACGCGCGCGCTGCTGCCCCCCATGCTGGAAAACCTGCTGGGGTATCCGGTGATGACGACCGGCCTGGTAACCGCGCCTACCGGTATCGGCACGATGTTCGCCATGTTGTTCGCGGGGCGGCTGGTGGGCCGCATCGACAGCCGCCTGATCGTTGCCGGCGGCTTTGGGCTGACCGCCTTGTCGCTGTGGGCCATGGCCTGTTATACGCCGCAGCTTCGGGAGTGGGATATCGTGTGGCCGGGCTTCTTGCAGGGCATGGGCCTGGGTTTTTGCTACGTGCCGCTGACCACCATGACCTTCTCCACGCTGGCTCGCCACCTGCGTTCCGAAGGCACGGCCATTTTCAGCTTGCTGCGCAACATCGGCAGCAGTATCGGCATTTCGGCCATGCAGACGCTGCTGACGCGCAACACGGCCATTGTGCACAGTTCGCTGGCGGCCTATATAACGGCCGGCGCGGTGGCGTTGCATCCGGGTGCGTTGACGCGCGCGTTCGACCTGAACACCACGGCGGGCCTGGCGGCGTTGAACGGGCTTCTGACCAGGCAGGCCTCGTTCATTGCCTACCTGGACGACTTCCGGCTGATGCTGTGGGTAACGGTGCTGTCCATGCCCTTCCTGTGGCTGATGCGAACCAGGAAGACGGAGAATCCGGGCGACGCCGAGGACGGCGAAACAGAAGCCGTGTTGATGGCGGAATGAGCCGGAGTCTAGGGCTTTGCCTGGTTCAGCAGCGAAAGCGTTTCGATCACCGATACGGGGTCGGCGATGCCCTGGCCGGCAATGTCGAAGGCGCTGCCGTGGCCGACGCTGGAAAACAGGATGGGTGTGCCGATGGTCAGCGCGCTGGAGCGCAGCGGGCTGAGCAATTTGACCGGGATATGGCCCTGGTCGTGGAACATGGCAATGTAGATATCGTGCCGGCGCTGCCCAAGCAGAAGGTCCGCGCCCGTGGGTCCGTCCACGCGCAGGCCTTTTTCGCGCAGGCGCGCGACGGCGGGTTCGGTGACGTGCAGGTCGTCGTCGCCGAACAGGCCGTTCTCGCCGGCATGTGGGTTGATGCCGAACACGCCTATGGTGGGGTTTAGATTGCCCAGCTTCCTCTCGGCCGCCACGGCCGCCAGCGCGGCCTCGACGACGAGGTCTGGAGTGATCCGCCGCAGGGCGGTCCTGACGCTTTCATGCAGTGTGACGTGCGCAATGCGCAGGCCGGCCGCCACCAGCATCAGGAACACCTTTTCCGAAGGCGTGCCGGTAAGCTGGGCGATAAGTCCGGGGTATCCCGAAAAGGCAATGCCCGCCTGGTTGATGGCGGTTTCCGAATGCGGGCAGCCGACCACGGCCGCCGCCTGCCCCGATTGCGCGAGCTCCACGGCGCGTTTCACATAGGCCACCGTGGCCCGGCCCGCCTCCGGCAGCACCTGGCCGGGTGTGAAGCTTGACTCTGCAAGGGCCCGCACGTCCACGTAAACCAGAGCCCGCCCGCCAGGCTCGGCTCGCTCCAGTGCGATCAGAGGCAGGTCCGGCGCGTGGCGCCGGGCGTATTCCTGGATGATATGGACGTCGCCGACGAGCACCGGCTGCAATGGGCCGCCGGCAAAATGGGCAGCGGCCTTGACGGCGATTTCAGGGCCGATGCCGTTGGGGTCGCCCAGGGCGACGGCAATTCTTTTTTGATCAGTCATGGAAGCAATCTTGCCTGGCCGGTCGCTACACGGGCCTACAGGGGAATGGCCAACAGCGTGTCGAAGCTCGTGCTGTCGCAAACCACGATGCGTTGCGCCAGTTTCAGCTCTGCGCCGTCGTGTACGAAGCGATCCACATATTTCCCCGTGGCGAACAAATCCATTTTACCGCCGCGCATGATGCGGGTTACGAGGAAAGGGGTTTCGGCTTGCAGCGCGTCGGGCGCGGTGCTGGTAATGTGCGGCGTGCCGATGATGTGGCGATAGCGCTGGCGCTCGTATACATTGGCTTCGCGCAGGGCGCTGACCCGGTCGGTCAGCATGCCTTTGCTGTCGGCGTAGATGAGCCCCGCCGGCAGGCCCGCTTCGTGGTTCTCGGCCGTGGTGATCTTGTACAGGCAGTGGACGGTGAAGAACGCGGGCCAGGACTCCA
>JBEBXF010000257.1:0-5167 GCA_040391725.1 Eoetvoesiella caeni
CATGCGCGCCTATATCGGCCGCCGCAATGAAAAGCTATTCGACTGGGGCGCGTTTACCTTCAATGAAGGCTATCCGGAGCTTGAACGCGCCCAGATACGTTATATCGGCGCGGGAGGATCGCCCAAGACCGACGATCCCAATACCCTCAAGCCCGAGAACTTTACCTTGTCGATGATCCGCCAGAACGTGGGCAAGTATGCGTCCAGTCACGCGCACGAGGTGGAAGAGTCGTTCCTGGTGCTTGGCGGCGTCCTGTCGGTCTACTGGGTATGGGGAGACGAAGCGCTGGTCGGGCGTGTCGGGCGCAAGGACTTGTGCCTTAACGCCAGAGAGCAGCCGCATGGCTTTCGCAATGAAGGCGTGGAGCCGGTTACGGCGTCGATCACGGTGGGAACCGGCAAGCCGTTGCCGCCATCGTTCGCCATTCATCCGCGCGACGGCGACCCGGAGCGCGCCGCGCGTTTCGGCGCCGAAGCCGACAAGATATTCCCGCTCGACTTTGAAAGCGACGATCCGCGCCATCGCAAGTTCGCCAGGCATGTCGTGCGCTACAGCCAGCAGCCGGTGCATCGCTGCCCGGGCTTCTTCAAGAAGGTTTACATCGGCGAAGGCGGGGCGCCCGCCGGCACGTACCGCATGGATCTCATCCATATGAATCCGGGCCAGGGCGTGAAGCTGTACGACCGCGATGTCGAGGACGTCTACCTGGTTCTCGAAGGCGTGGTCACGGTAGGCTGGGATATCGGCGGGCGCATTGTCGAGCAGCGTCTGGGAGCGCACGACCTTATCTTCAACCCCGCCGGTAGGCCGCATTATTTTCGTAACGACGGTTGCGACAATGTCCAGTTCATGATGCTGACTGGAAAACGCGACCCGGAAGATGTGCGTTTCCAGGCGGCCTGAATGGATAGGCCCGTATCCGTGCTTCCGCCATTGCAGACGGTCGAGCTGGGCGATGGATTTCGTGTCGGCTATCTCGAGCGGCCGGGTGAGCTCGAGCCTATTGTGCTGCTTCATGGCATTGGTTCCGCCTCCAGCTCCTGGAGGCATCAGTTGAACGGCTTTCCGGGGCATCGGATCCTCGCCTGGGATATTCCCGGTTATGGGGGCTCGACCGGGATCGAGGCCGACTGGCCGGTGGTGGGCGATTATGCCGATGTTCTGGCTCGATGGTTCGACGCCCTGGGCCTCGAAGCCGCGCATGTGGTGGGGCACTCGCTGGGCGCCTTGATGGGCGCGCGGTTTGCCGCTGAGCATCCCGGCCGTATCTTGAGCCTGACGTTGGTCAGTATTGCGGCCGGACATGCGTATCTTCCCGAAGAGCAGCGCAAGGCCAAGCTGCAGGGAAGGGTTGAGGCGGTCACCACCATGACTCCCAGAGAAATGGCGGAAAGGCGCGGCCCGCGCATGGTGGGCCCCGATGCCGATGAGTCCATGGTGCGCGCTGTCATCGAGTCCATGGCCAAGATCAAGCCCCGGGCCTATGTGCAGGCTGCACGCATGTTGTCCCGAGCCTGGATACACGACGATATTGCGCGTTTGCCCTCCGCCATGCGCGTGCAGTTCGTTCTGGCCGATTCCGATGTCATCACTCCGGTCGAGCAAAACCTTGGGGTGGCCAGGGGCCGGCCGAGCGCCGCGGTCCATGTGCTTGGTGGAGCGGGACATGCTTTATATGTCGAGAAGCCGGCGGAGCTCAACAGCCTGCTCGGTGCGTTTTTTAACCACGAAGAAAGGCGGGCATCCATAACGTAGCAGCAAACGGCAAGGGCGGAAACACGCTCGATCCGATCACATCACTCTTGGAGGAGGAACCATGAAAGCATGGAAACAGTTGTTCGCGGCAATGATCGTGGCGTGCGGCGCCATGTCGTCCGCGCAGGCTTTGGAGCAAGTTACCTACCTGAATCCCGCGCCGCTTAGTCTGCCGACTTTCGCGCCTTTGCAAATCGCCAAAGTACGCGGGTACTTCAAGGACGAGAATCTCGATGTCAAGCTTCTGATCGGCCGCGGCGGGGCGGACGTGGCCAAGCAGGTGGCGGTGGGCAATGCCGATCTTGGCGGCGCGATGGGAGACACGACGATGATTGTGCGCGCCAACGGTCTCCCCCTGCGAGCGGTGGCTCTTTTGGGCGGGCACCCGCTCATGAAGATCGCGTCGCGCGAAGATGGACCCATCAAGAAGATCACCGACCTGCGCGGCAGGAAGATTGCCGTCAATTCATTCCAGGATACCGGCTACTACGCATTGCTGGGGGCGTTGTACGGCAGTGGCTTGAAACGTGACGATGTTGAAGTCCTGGCTCCCGGCCCGGCCGGGGTCACCAAGCTGATGGCGGCCGGAACGGTCGACGCCATCATGGCTACGCCCGATTGGGGGGTGTATCTGGAAAAGGACGGCATGAAGCTGCACTACATCAGCGTGGAGGATGTTTTTCCGTCCATGGCTCAGGCCATTATTGCCTCGGATGCCGTCATCAAGAACAGGCCGCAGATCGTGAAGGGCTTCGTGCGCGCCGTGATGCGGGCATTGAATGACATTGTGCGGGATCCTGAGGCCGCCGCGAAAGATTTCGTGGTGGCCGTACCCGAGCAAAAAGGCCGCGAGAAAGTCGTCGAGGCGATCATACGGCGCATGGTTCGGGATGTCTACAGCGTGCCCGATCCCAAGCAGCTGGGCCGTTTCGATCCCAAAGTGTTGAAGAAGGTGCAAGACTTCTACCTGGAGCACAAGTTGATCGAGAAGGCCGTTCCCGTCCAGGATCTCTACACCAATGAATTCGTCGAAGCCAGTTCGAATCAATGACGCAATAACGGAGAATGAAGGTGAATCAACCTCTACGAGTCGATTTCCTGCGCGGCATACGCATGCGGGCCCCGGGAGTGAAAGCGACACGCCAGTTCTACGAGACGAGCTGGGGGCTTTCCTGTGTGGCTGAAACGGAAGACGCGCTTTATTTTCGTGGAACCGATGCCGAGCAGTGGATCTATGCGCTGCGTGAAGACGATACGTATGGCATCGATTACCTGCATTTCGGAATGTCCTCGCGCGAACGCATCGATCAGCTTTATGCCCGGCTTCAGGCCGAGCCTCGCGTCGAGGTGGGGGACGCGCCCGCCGAGGTGGAAACTCCGGGAGGCGGGTATGGCTTTTACGCGGTCGATCCGGAAGGCCGCCGATTGCGCTTCACCGCCGACGTAGCCCGGCATGCCGATGCCGAGCCGCAGACAGGCAAACCCCGCAAAATCAGCCATGTAGTCATGAATGCAACGGATATTCAGGCTAGCCAGGCATTCTACGAACAGGTGCTGGGCTTTCGCGCCAGCGACTATTCAGCGGATGTGATGGTGTTCCTGCGCTGTACTTCGGAACATCATTCCATTGCGTTCAACCGCAATACGTACACCAGCATCAATCATGTGGCTTTTTTGATGCCGTCTCTGGACAGTTTCATGCGGGGCATCGGGCGTATGCGCACTTCGGGCCGTCAGCCTCCGGCCTGGGGACCGGGAAGGCATGGTCCTGGCTCCAATACCTTTGCCTATTTCGTGTCGCCGTCGAGCTTCGTGATCGAGTACACCTCGGAGGTTCAGGAAATCGACGAGGCGACGCACCAGCCCAAGGTCTGGCCGCGCGATATCCCCGAGGCTTCGGATGTATGGCTTACGGCAGGTCCGCCCAGTCCCGTCATCCGGGCGGCCATGCAGGGCCGGCCCGATCCAGGCTGGCTGGGCCGCACCGTCTGACCAACTCTTTTCGGGAGCGGCCATGCACAGTACTTTGCGGAATGGGGTATTGATAGTGGGGGGAGGCATAGCTGGCATCACGCTTGCCATCGCCCTTGCCCAGCGGGGCATCAAGGCCCGGCTGGTCGAGAAGCAGTCCGAGTGGAAGCCGACCAGCTCCGGTATTTTCATCTACAGCAATGGGCTGGGAGTGATGGACAAGCTTGGCCTGCTCGGCGGCATCATCAGCACGGGATGGGCCAGTTTCGATGGCCGCAATCCTTATCTTGATCGCCAGGGTCGGCTGATCGTCGAGTATTTTTATCCTCGTGTCGCCGGCGACCATGTGCCGGCCATCGTCGGCATCAAGCGCGCCGAGCTGCATCGTGTGCTGATCGATGCTTTGCATCGAACCGATGTGGAAGTGCGCCTTGGCACGACGGTCGCCTCTCTGGTTGACGGAGAGTATGGCGCCGAGGCCGCTTTTTCGGACGGCAGCTCGGGAGTGTTCGACGCCGTGGTGGCCGCCGACGGCATTCGCTCCCAATTGCGCGCCATGGTGTTCGGTCCGCTCGAGCCCACCTTCACCGGTTTTGGCGCCTGGCGCAGCATCCACCGCAAGCCGGACGCCATCGACTCCAAAATCATGATGATGGGCGTAGGCAAGCGCCTGGGCATCATGCCCATCAGCCAGGACAGGCTTTATGTATTCGCCACCAGCAACGAACCGGGCAATCCCTGGTACGACCCGGCGCGTTGGCATATCACCATGCGCGAGAAGTTCGAGGAGTTCAATGGGCCGGCGACCGCGCTGCTCGACGAAATCGTCGCGCCCGAGCAGGTGGTGTATACGGCGGTGGAAGAAGTTCATTGTCCATTGCCATGGAACAAAGGCCGCGTGCTGCTTGTCGGCGACGCGGCTCATGCCTCGTCGCCCTTCATGGGACAGGGCGGCGCCATGGCTCTCGAAGACGCGCTGGTCTTGTCCGAGATGCTGGCTCGGGGCGGGCCCGTGGCGGAGACGTTGGCCGCGTTCGGCGAACGCCGCTATGAGCGATGCAATTTCGTTCAGGAAGCGTCGCGAAAAGTGGGCGAGGCGGGAGGCCTGGAAACCGACGAAGCCTGCAAGCTGAGGGATCAGCGCATGCGCAGTGCCGGACAGCAAGGCGTCGATGCATTCTACGAGCGGATGGCGCAGCCTCTGTGATGATTTTGATTTGAAGCAATAGGGAGTATAGCGATGCGTCTGGTTTCTTTTTGCAGGGATGGCCGCGAAGGGGTGGGAGTCCTCCTGGATGACGATGCCGTTCTGGATTTATCTGCCGTCGAACACGAGGTATTGGCTGGCCGCGCCGGCGACATGCTGTCCTTCATCGAAGGCGGGAAAGAAACATTGTCCGTCGCCCGCGGCTTGGCGGCGAGGCCGCCCGCCGGGGCGGT
>JBEBXF010000258.1:0-5160 GCA_040391725.1 Eoetvoesiella caeni
AGCCCTTCCAGACATCGTCGTAATCGCCCTGCAGATTGTCCGCGGCCAGCGCCGCCGGGGTCAGCTCGAAAGCGTGGCGGCTTTCGAACATGAAGGCCAGGGTGTCCTCCACAAGCTGGGGCTTGAGTTCGGCGGCGCTGGCTTTCTGGAAAGTCGCGGCATCCGGGCCATGGGGCAGCATGCAGTTGTGCAGGCTGATGCCGCCCGGCACAAAGCCTTCCGCCTTGCCGTCGTAGGCGCCGCGCACCAGGCCCATGAGTTCGCTCATGACGTTGCGATGGAACCAGGGCGGGCGGAAGGTGTCTTGCGCCACCAGCCAGCGCGGCGGGAAGATCACGAAATCGCAATTCGCCACGCCGGGGGTGTCGGTGCCCGAGGTCAGCACGGTGTAGATCGACGGATCGGGATGGTCGAAGCTGATCGTGCCGATGACCATGAAGCGCGCCAGATCGTATTTGTAAGGGGTCAGGTTGCCGTGCCAAGCCACGACGTCCAGCGGCGAATGCGATTGCTCGCCCTCCCACAGGCGGCCAAGAAACTTATTGACGATGCGCACCGGGCCGGTCCCGGTCTCGAAAGCCGCCACCGGGGCCAGGAAGTCGCGCGGATTGGCCAGGCCGTTGGAGCCTATGGGCCCGAGTTCCGGCAAGCGGAACGGCGCGCCGTAGTTTTCACAGACATAGCCCCGCGCGCTTCCATCGCACAGCTCCACGCGAAAGCGCACGCCGCGCGGCACGACGAGAATCTCGCCGGGATCGACGCGCAGGCGCCCCATTTCGGTATGCGCCAGCAACGCACCCAGTTGCGGCACGATCAGCACTTCGCCGTCCGAGTTCACGAAATAGCGGTTTTCCATGGATTGGTTGGCGGCATACACATGGGCGGCCACCCCGCTATGCGCGCGCACATCGCCATTGCCGGCAATGGTCGTCATGCCGTCGATGAAATCGGTGGGCTGCGCCGGCATGGGCCAGGGGCTCCAGCGCAGACGGTTGGCCGGCGTTTCCGCCTCGTGGAAAGGCGCGGAACGCCATTGGCGGTCGTCGATGCGCTTGAACGGACGATGCATGGCGCTTGGATGCATGCGGTACAGCCAGGTTCGCAGATTCCGGTCGCGCGGCGCGGTAAAGGCGGTGCCGGACAAGAGCTCGGCATACAGGCCAAAAGCCACTTTCTGCGGCGAATTCCGCCCTTGCGGCAACGCGCCGGGCAGGGCCTCGGTGGCGAACTGGTTGCCGAAGCCGCTTTGGTATTCCAGGACATGTCCGGCGGCGGGCCTGGAGGCCGTTCCGGATCCATCCACATCGTCCAGACTGCTTCTTTGGTTTACGCTCATAAGGAATTCCCTCCATCGATGACAATGCGCGATCCCACGGCCGTGCGCAAATGCGTGATGCAGGCCAGCACGGCCAGCGCCACGTCCTCGGGCGTCACGATGCGGCCCAGCGGCGTGCTCCGCGCCCTTTTTTCCAGCTCGGCATGATCCCTGCCCTGCACGAAGCCGGTGTCGACCGCCGCGGGCGAAACGCACAGAAAACGCACTTCCGGCGCAAAGGCCCGCGCCAGGGAGATCGTCAGCGTGTCCAAGGCCCCCTTGGCCGCGCAATAGGCGATATTGCTGCCCGAACCCGTGAACGCCGACACCGAGGACACATTGACGACCGTGGCCTTTCCCGAGGCGCGCAGCAGCGGCATGAGCGCGCGGATGATGGAAAAATGGCCGGCCACATTGGCGTTCAGAATATCCACGAAACAGGCGTAGTCCATCTCATCCAGATTGCTGTGCGCAATACGTTTCGTGAAGCCCGCCGAGTTCACCAGGATGTCCACCGCCCCGAACGTCTCCTTCAGGAAGGCGGCGACCCGCTCATGGGCGGCGACGTCGGTCAAGGGTATGTGCAGGATTCGATGGCCGTTGCCGGGCAGTTCGCGCCGCAGCGCCTCGGCCTGGGACTCGCCTTTGTTGAAGCCGATGACGACGGTAGCGCCCTGCTCCGCCAAAAGCTGTACACAGGCCGCGCCTATGCCGCTGCTGCCCCCGGTAACGACGGCGGTTTTCCCCGCCAGAGGCAGGGTATTGGTCTGCGAAAAAGCAGTCATGTAGCACCTTTTGAACACCAAATGAATTTATTGCGCAGCATGGGAAACCCCCGCCTGATAGCCGCCCGCTCGTTCGGCCTTGCACCGCACCCATTGCGCCAGCTCCGCATGCGCGGACTTCGCCAGCTCGTCCATTTCGGACTGCGGGACAGTGGGAGTGGTCAGCTCCAGCCGGATGCCGTTGGGATCGAAAAAATAGATGGATTGGATGATGTGATGATCCGTCACGCCCAGAACGGACACCCCGGCCGCTTCCAGCCGGGATTTGATTTGCAGCAGTTCCTCGACTGAACCGACGCGCAGAGCCAGATGGTTGACCCACGAAGGCGTGTTCGGAGAAGGCAGCGCCGCAACGTCGTCGCCCAGGTCGAAAAAGGCAATGTACGAACCGTCGCCCAGGCGGAAGAAAATATGAACGTAAGGGCAATAGTCGCCCGTGCTGGGAACGTACTCGTTTTTTATGACGTGCACGAGAGGCAGCCCCAGGACGTCCTCGTAGAACTGCCGGGTTTCTTCGCTGTCGCGGCAACGCCAGGCGTAATGGTGCAAGCCTTCTATGCGGGGCGCATCCGCAACCCCATGGAAACCATGGGCGTCATTGTATGGACTCATAACGGCACTCCTCGAAGTGACAATGCTTGTATTAGAAGGCCCTGCTACTTATAATTCAAACGAAATAATTTAATTATTTAATGAAAATATCGTATGAATATCGGGCCCTCGCTGAAGCAGCTCAAAGCATTTGCCGCCATCGCCGCAACCGGCAGCTTCACCGAAGCGGCCATGGCGCTGCACCTTACCCAATCCGCCATCAGCGTTCTCATCCGCGACCTGGAACAAGAACTCGGCGTGCAACTGCTGGATCGGACCACCCGCAAAGTCACGGTCACGGAAGCCGGCAACGAGCTGCTGCCCACGGCCCAAAGCATCTTCAACAACCTGGCCGCGACGGTCGAGCGCCTTAACGACATCCGCGACAAGAAAAGCGGAACCTTGCGCGTGGCCGCGCCGCAATTGATGGCCTGCACCCTGATGCCGCGCCTCATCTCGCAGTGGCTGGCCGAATACCCCGGCATCACGGTAAAGCTGCACGACACCCTGCCCGAGCGCCTGCTTTCCGTGCTGCGCGACGGCGAAGTGGAGCTAGCCATCGGCCCCGACCGGTTTCCAACCGCGCGTGACGTCGACGACACCCGTGAAATCAGCGAAATCCCATTGATGCGGGATCAGCACCAGTTGGTCTGCCCCGCGAACCACCCGCTGGCTTCCAAAAAAGTGGTTCGATGGGACGAAATAAGAGCATGGCCTTTCATTGCCCCAACGCGCGACGCCTTCGCCAGCCTTTCCGCCACGCTCGAAGCGCACGGCACCGCCATGGTCAAGCTCGCCCATGAAGCGTCATACGTCACGACCGCCATGGGCATGGTGGCCAACGGCATGGGGCTGACCACTTGCCCCACGTCCTCCGAAGCATTGGTCCACGCCCATGGCCTGGTCATGATTCCCCTGGTCAAGCCCGTATACTATCGACAAATATATATTTACTACATGGCGGGAAAAAGCCTGTCTCCCGCCGCGGACAGTTTCATCAAGAGCATCCAGGCCTGGGTTTCGCAAGACGCGGATGCAAAACTCCGGACAAACACTGGTTACTACTGATAACAAGACTCTCTAAAGTATCGTAAAGTGCTTTAACCCTAAAGGAGGTGTTATGAAGACAAAACTCTCGTTGTCCGGCGGCGCACTAGCGCTGGCATTGGCTTTTGGCGGCCTTTCGGCTGCGCATGCCGACGTAAAGATAGGTTTCATGGCGACATTGTCGGGCCCCGCCGCGGCCCTTGGGCAAGACCAGTACGACGGCTTCATGCTGGCCGTGGATCAACTGGGCGGCAAGCTCGGCAACACGAAAACCGTCATCGTCAAGGAAGACGACCAGCTCAAGCCGGATCTCGGCGTCCAGAACGTGCGCAAGCTCATCGAGAAAGACCACGTGGACCTCATAACGGGCATTACGTTCTCCAACGTGCTCATGGCCATTTCCAAGCCCGTCGCCGAAGCCGGCACCTTCCTCATCAGCTCCAATGCCGGCCCGGCTCCGCTGGCGGGCAAGCAATGCAACGCCAACTTCTTCTTCACCTCGTGGCAAAACGACAACCAGGCCGAGGTCGTGGGCGAATATGCCAACCAGAAGGGCTACAAGAACGTCTACCTCATGGCCCCCAACTACCAGTCGGGCAAGGATCAGCTTGAAGGCTTCAAGCGCTTCTTCAAGGGCAAGGTCGTCGGCGAGGTATACACCCAGCTCAATCAGCCGGATTACTCCGCCGAAATCGCGCAGTTGCAGGCCACCGCCCCCGACGCCGTCTACGTGTTCTACCCCGGCGGCATGGGGGTGAACTTCATCAAGCAATTCCGCCAGGCCGGCATGCTGGGCAAACAGCCCCTGCTTAGCGCTTCCACGGTCGACGGCACCACCCTGCCCGCCCTCAACGAAACCGCGCTGGGCGTCATCTCCGGAACATTCTGGGGCCCCGATTTCGACAACCCGACCAGCAAGAAATTCGTGGCGGACTTCGAAAAGAAATACCATCGCATTCCGTCGCAATATGCCGCGCAAGCCTACGACTCCGCCCTGCTGATCGACAGCGCGCTGCGTAAAACGGGCGGCAAGGCCACCGACAAAGACGCCTTCCGCCAAGCCCTGAAAGCGGCGGACTTCAAATCGGTGCGCGGCAACTTCAAGTTCGGCAACAACCATTTCCCCATCCAGGACATGTATGCCTTCGAAGTCGCCAAAGACGACAAGGGCCGCGTTTCGCTGAAAACCATAGCCAAGCCGCTGCCCAACCATCAAGACGCCTATCACACCGAGTGCCCCTTGAAGTAACCCGCTGCCGGCAGTCCTCCCAGGATTGTCAATAATAAAAACAAAGGCCTTCCGCCCCGCCCGCCGCGTTTTCGCGACCGGCGGGGCGGAAAACCATGAGCGGGCAACACGCCATTTATGGCAGAATCATTGCAACGACAACCAAGTGCGCCGCGGCTCAAGGCGTTCTCGGG
>JBEBXF010000259.1:0-5151 GCA_040391725.1 Eoetvoesiella caeni
TGCGCGGCCGCGCCCAGATCGGCAAGGGCATGTGGGCCATGCCCGACCTCATGGCCGACATGCTGGTGCAAAAAATCGGCCACCTCAAGGCCGGCGGCAATACCGCCTGGGTGCCCTCGCCCACCGCCGCCACCCTGCACGCCCTGCACTACCACCAAATCGACGTCCAGGAAGTACAACGCGGCCTGGAAGGCCAGAACGAGCCCCTGCTCGAAAAAATCCTCACTATTCCCGTGGCGGCCGAACCCAACTGGTCGGCCCAGGAAATCCAGCAGGAACTGGACAACAACTCGCAAGGCATCCTGGGCTATGTGGTGCGCTGGATCGACCAGGGAATAGGCTGCTCCAAAGTGCCCGACATCCACGATATCGGCCTTATGGAAGACCGCGCCACGCTGCGCATTTCCAGCCAGCACATGGCGAACTGGCTGCGCCATGGCATCACCACCAAAGAGCAGATCCTCGAAACCATGAAACGCATGGCGGCGGTGGTCGACAAGCAGAACCAGGGCGATCCGGCCTACCGGCCCATGGCGCCCAACTTCGACGATTCCATTGCCTTCAAGGCGGCATGCGACCTGGTCTTCAAGGGCCTGGAGCAGCCCAACGGCTACACCGAGCCCCTGCTGCACCACTGGCGCCAGGTCGCCAAGGCGCGCGGGTAAGACCGGCATCGTCCACAGGCCGGCCTGGAATCCGCCCGGAGCCGGCTCCAGGCCGTCACAAGCAAAACGCCGCCTTCATGGCGGCGTTTTGCCTGCCCCCCGCCGCAAGCCACGATGCAGGCCATCGACAAGACACCGAACATCGTCCGTACCGGCAACGGATGATTCTTCCGATTGATCCGTACCCTGTCAACCAAGCCGCTGGCGAATGATTTCAATGAATACGCCGGCGCCGATCGGCGACGTGGCATCGTCGAAGTCGAACTGGGGATGGTGGCAGGTCAATCCATTGTGACCCAGGTAGAAATACGAGCCGGGCCGCTCTTCCAGCATGAACGCAAAGTCCTCGGAAGCCATGAGCGGATCGGCGTCCTCGACCACGTTTTCCCCGCCCACCACGCTTTCGGCCGCCCGCCGCACGACCTCGGTCTGTTCCTTGGCATTGATGGTGGGCGGCGAGGACTGCAGGTGCTCGAACCTTATTGCGCAGCCGTGGGCCTGCGCCGCGCCGTCGCAAACCGCCCGCATGCGCTCCAGAATCAGCGCCTGCGCCTCCTTGGAAAGCGTGCGCACCGTGCCTTCCAGCTGCGCGGTCTCGGGGATGACGTTGATGGCCGTCCCGGCGTGGAACTGGCACACGCTGAGCACGGCCGAATGGAACGGATCGACGTTGCGGCTGACGATGCCCTGCAGCGATTGCACAATCGACGCGCCGACCACGATGGGGTCTATTGATTTATGCGGAAACGCCGCATGACTGCCCACGCCCTTGATATGGATGCGGAACAAGTCGCAGGCCGACAATATGGCCCCGGCCCGCACTCCGATCTTGCCGGCCGGGATGCTGTTGTTATTGTGCAGGGCATAGATTTCGTCGCAGGGAAATTGCGTGAACAGGCCGTTGCGCACCAGCTCGGAACCGCCGCGCAATGTTTCCTCGGCCGGCTGGAAGATGAAATGCACGGTGCCCTTGAAATCGTCATGGGCGGACAGGTACTTGGCAACGCCCAGCAAGATGGACGTATGGCCGTCGTGCCCGCAGCCATGGAACACATTGTCGTGCACCGACTTGTGCGCGACATCGCCGGTTTCCTGCATCGGCAGGGCGTCCATGTCGGCGCGCAAGCCTATGGTCATGCCCGACCCGCGACGGCCGCGCAAGGTGCCGATGACGCCCGTCGTGCCGCCAAAGGCCGTGACCACCTCGATGCCCCAGGCCTGCAACAGCGCCGCCACCTTCTCGGCGGTTCTGTGCTCCTTGAATCCCAGCTCCGGGTATCGGTGTATGTCGCGCCGCCAGCTCCGCATCTCGGCGCCCAGCGCTTGTATTTCAGGATTCAAGCCCATTGTTCCAACTCCTCGGGTATTCAATATGTGCAGCGCCGCGCGACGGATCCCGACGCCAAGATCAGGCATGCGGATCAATCCGACACGCACCGGGTTCCGGCCGGCATAGAAAGAAGAATATCGTAAAAGTTGAAATTTTCAACTAATTTCATTATGCTCGATTTCCCTAGGACGCGTTGATGAACATGCCCTTTCAGCGCCGGCAGGCCCTAGGCTAAAATGCAGGCTTGCATACCAAAAAAGGCTTGATAGGCGTGGCAAAAAAACCCGTGCAGGTCGCACCCAACAGCACCGACTTCACCGACTACCTGAGCTTCAAGCTCGATCTGGTCAAGTGCGAGATGCTGCGCGAGGCCAATCTGGTTTATCGGCGCGAGTTCGGGCTGGACGTTCGTTCATTGCGGGTGCTGCGCGCCATTTGCGACAATCCCGGCGTCACCGCCACCGGCCTGCGGGATCTCACCCTGGTCGAAAAAACCATTCTGTCCAAAGAGCTGGCTCAGCTTATCGGGCTCAAGCTGATCCGGCGCTCCATCCATCCCGTCGACGCCCGCAACCATCAGTTGTGGGCAACGGCGCGCGGCAAAAGCCTGCGCGCCGCCAGCGACGACCTGGGGCACACCATGGAAGACGCCATGCTGGCCACGCTGCTTTCCTCCGACGAGCGCAGCACCCTGAACCACCTGCTCAACAAACTGGCCTATGGTTTTCTGGAGGGGGGCGAAGCCAGAAACGTCATGGACGATGCCCACCAGAACTGGCAGGCCGGCAAACGCTGACGTCCCGTTTGGCCAGGGCCTGCCACACCCGAAGGCCCGGGTTCACATTCCTGAAAACAGGACGCCAACTGGTGCGGCGCCTGGCCTGATCAGCCGCGCAGCTTGGCAATGACCTCGTCCAGCCGCGCCAGCATCAGGTCGATTTCATCCGCCGTCACATTCAGGGCCGGCATGAAGCGCAGCAAGTCGGGACGCGGCGAGTTCAGCAGCATGCCTTCGGGGTTCCAGTCGCGCGCCGTCTCGACGATACGCGCGCCATCGGTGCGATCCATCTTGAGGGCGCGCAGCAGTCCCACGCCGCGCTCGCCCTTCATGCCCCATTTCTGCGACAGGGCCAGCAAGCCCCGGGACAATTGATCGCCCCGCGCATTGACGGCGTCCAGAAAGCCGGGCGCCGTCACGGCATCGAACACGGCAATGCCCACCGCCGTGGTCAGGGGGTTGCCGTTGTACGTGCCGCCCTGGTCGCCATGCTCGAAGCAGCTGACTTCCTCGCGCGCGCACAACGCCGCCAGCGGCACGCCGCCGCCTATGCCCTTGGCCAGGGTCATGATGTCGGGCACGATGCCGGAGTGTTCGTAGGCGAACAGCTTGCCCGTGCGGCCCATGCCGGTCTGAACTTCGTCGACGATCAGCAGCAGGCCGAGATCGCTGGTCAGCTTGCGCAAGGCCTGCATGAACTCGGGGCTGGCCGGAATGACCCCGCCCTCGCCCTGGACGGGCTCGAGCATGACGGCCACGGTCTTGTCGTCGACCAGCGCGCGCACGGAGTCCAGGTCGTTCAGGTCGGCCTTGGGAAAGCCGTCGACCTGAGGCGCGTAAATGGTGTCCCAGCCCGGCTTGCCCGACGCCGACATCGTGGCCAGCGTGCGCCCGTGGAAGCTATGGTCGAAGGTAATGATCTTGTAGGCGCCATTGCGGTGCAGACGGCCCCATTTGCGCGCCAGCTTGATGGCGCCGTCGTTGGCCTCGGCGCCGCTGTTGGCAAAGAACACCCGATCGAAGCACGACGCGCCCGTGATGGGTTTGGCCAGGTCCATGGACGGCTGGTTATAGAATGCCGGCGAAGGATTGATCAATCGGGAGGCCTGGCGGTTGATCGCCTCGACTATTTGCGGCGGGCAATGCCCCAGGCTGTTCACGGCCCAGCCCTGCATGAAATCCAGATAGCGCTTGCCGTTATGGTCTTCCAGCCACGACCCCTGGCCTCGAACGAACACCAGATCCGGGCGCGAGGTGATTTCCATTAATGCATTAACGCCCGACTGATCGAATTCCATGTTTGCTTCCTGTAAAAAAGACGGAGCGGCAGCCTATCGTGCCATGGGCGGATTTTAACGCAACGCCGCCCCCCGGCGCAGGAGCCGCAGGCCGAATACATTGATGGCCAGGCCCAGCATCACGGCCGCTCCACCCAGCCACTGCAGCGTCCCCAGCCGCTCGTCCACCAGCAGCATGGCCGAGACCAGGCCCACCACCGGAACCAGCAGGCTCAAGGGCGCGACTTTGCTGACCGGGTAGCGGGTCAGCAGCTTGGCCCACAGCACGTAGCCCAGGGTCGTGGCGATGAGCGCCAGATAGATCAACGCCGAAACGCCGACGACGCTGAGATTGGCAAGGCTGTGGTAAATGGCAGCCTTGCCCTCGAAGGCCCAGGAAAGCAGAAGGAACGGGATCGGCGGCACCACCGCCCCCCATACGACCAGGCCGAGCACGTCGACCTTGTGAACGAATTTCACCACGATATTGCCGCAGGCCCAGCAAAACGCCGCGGCCAGCGTCAGGACGAACCCCAGGACCGTGACATTGCCCGAATGCGCCCCGCTTTCGATCAGCACCAGGCCCGCCGCCGCGACCGCCATGCCCAGCACGTTCTGCAAGCGCACCCGCTCGCCCAGCAGGATGGCGGCGATCAGCACCGTAAAGAAAGCCTGCGACTGCAGCACCAGCGAAGCCAGGCCGGCCGACATGCCCACGGTCATGGCCGTGAACAAGAAGGCGAACTGCCCGACGCTGAGCGTCATGCCGAACAAAATGAGCATGCGCCACGGCACCGCCGGGCGCGGCACGAAGAATGCCGCCAAGGCCACCAGCGCAAAACGCAGACACCCCAGAAGAAAAGGCGGGATTTCCTGCAGCCCGACCTTGATGACCACAAAGTTTACGCCCCAGGCCACGATGACTATCAGTGCGGCAAGGCTGTCCTTCAAAGGCATGATCGTCCTTCCAGTTCATCGTTCCGAGGCAAGCCCCGGAACGATATGAGCAAGGCATCGATTATCCAATAATTGAGTATCCGCTACAAATCTCCTCGTATTACAGACAATCGCACTTCTTTGCAGCCTTTGTGGAATGACATC
>JBEBXF010000260.1:0-5149 GCA_040391725.1 Eoetvoesiella caeni
TGCCATCATGGGCAAGCGCGACGACCTGCGCGGCTTGAAGGAAAACGTCATCGTTGGCCGCCTGATCCCTGCCGGTACCGGTATGTCGTACCACATGGCCCGCAAGGAAAAAGAACGCCTCGAGGACGTCGAGCGCCAAGCCGCCCGCGCGCTGGCCAATCCTTTCGAGGATGCGCCGGTTGCGGAAGTGGTGGAAGCGCAAGACGCCGACCAGGAAACGGGGATCGAACCCGATTCGGCCGAATAAGGCGCATATCGGTTGACGCATCGTTCCGCCCCCCAGGGCGGGGCGATGCGCGAAGGCCGCCGTTTTGCTTCGTGCAAGACGGCGGCTTTTTTATTGAGTAATGGTTTGCCCTGATTTTGGGCTGGGTAAAAGCGCGTCAAAATAAGCCGAGCCGCGCCTTACAATTCTAATATGCGGCGTACTGGCTTTTGCGTGCCACGCGGGTCTGCGCTTCCAAGGGAATGTCTTTTGGCTATGCTTACCGTCTGGCCGTGCTTCAGGGACTCCAATGTCTGTTGCAATACGAGCTTTTCAGGGCAAGTTCGGACGGATCGCTCTATTAGATATGGATCGGCCGCTGGTTACGCATGCGCATACCCAATGCCACGCATTGATCAAGGTCGGTGGCGCCGATACGCACTTTTCCGTGCGCGACAAGTCCGTTCCCCTGACCGACGACACCATGGTTCTCATCAACTCCTGGGAACCGCACGCGTACACGCACAATGTCGAGGCCCCACGCACGATCATCCTGGGTCTCTACATCGAGCCGCAATGGCTGGTAAAAATCGAAAAGGCCTTGATATCCAGCGGCAATCCGGGGTTTTTTCCCCATTCGTGCGTGCGGATATCCGATCGCGTGCGCAAGCTGTCCAATACCTTGGCTATGGAAATGCTCTACGGAGACGATCTAAGCGATCAATATCTCGAAGAGCAGTTGTTCAACCTCATGATCGCGGTAATCGAATCGTTTTCCGAGTGGCGGAATTTCAACTTGCTGCAGCCGGGCAACCTGCCCGCGATACCGGATTTCCGTATACGCAGGGCGATCTCGTACATGCGGGCCAACCTGGGGGCCGAGCTCGACATCAATACCCTGGCCGAACAAGCCTGCTTGTCGCGGGCCCATTTTTTCAAGCTATTCCAGCAATCCACGAATGTAACGCCAATTGTCTATGCCAACGTATTGCGCATGGAGGCGGCCATTCAGGGCATTGCCCAAACCCAGCAGTCTTTGGCGTTGTTGTCGGGGAGCCTCGGCTTTAACGCGCAAAGCCATTTCACGCGGTTTTTCCATCAGCATGTGGGGGCCACGCCAAGCCAGTATCGCAAGGTGGTCAACGTGCTCGAGCAGCCCTAGCTCGAAAAACAAACTCCTCATCTTGTCTTGATGCTTCGCGCTGCGCCCGCAGCGCGACGCGACTCGCCGCGCGATAAAAAAAGACTCAGTGGTAAATAGCCGGACTCGACGATAACACGCCCCGGCAGGCGCCGCCCTACACTTTTTGCAATGGTCATGTTGCAAAAAGAGGCGCATATTTTGGATTGCTCTACTACTGTTCTTGCCGGCGCACCCGACGTCTTAGCTCGAACCGGCGCGCAAACGCACATTGGGCGTTCCGTGCCGCGAGTGGAAGACATGCCCCTGCTGACAGGGCGTGGAAGTTTTGTGGATGACGTCGGGGTCAAGCCCGGCACCTTGTACGCGGCGATACTGCGTTCTCCCTATGGACACGCGGAAATCCTGTCCATCGATGCCGCCGCGGCCTTGCGGTTGCCCGGGGTTCGCGCCGTATTGACGGGCGCCGATGTCAAGCAGTGGGCCACGCCTTTCGCGGTAGGGGTGAAGCAGCCGATGGAGCATTGGTGCATGGCGATAGAGCGCGTTCGCTATGTGGGCGAGCCGGTGGCCGTGGTGGTGGCGGAAAGCCGTTATATCGCCGAAGATGCCCTGGATCTGATCGGCGTGGAGTATGACAGGCTGCCCGCCGTGGTGGACCCCGAGCAGGCACTGCTCCCCGACGCTCCGGTCTTGCACACCGCGGTGGGAACGAATGCGGTCAACGACAGGAACTTCCGTTATGGCAATCCCGATACGGCGTTTGCCGCGGCGGAACGCACGGTCAGCATCAAGGTGCGCTACCCCAGGAATTCCTGCACCCCCATGGAGTGCTTCGCCGTGGTGGCGGAGCATTTGGCCGGAGACGATGGTTACGAGGTGCTATCGAATTTCCAGGGGCCGTTTGCGCTGCATCCGGTAATGGCGCGGGCGTTGAAGGTCAGCGGGGCGAAGTTGCGGATGCGCTCGCCGCACGATTCTGGCGGCAGCTTTGGCACGAAACAGGCGGTATCCACTTATGTTGTCCTGATGTGCCTGGCATCGCGAAAGGCCGGCGCGCCCGTGAAATGGATCGAAGACAGGCTCGAGCATCTGGTTGCGGCCGTATCTGCCACCAATCGCGTAACCACCATCGAAGCGGCCGTCAAGGCCGACGGTGAAATCCTGGCGCTTCGCTATCACCAGATCGACGACTGCGGCGCGTACCTGCGCGCTCCCGAACCCGCCACGTTCTATCGCATGCACGGCATGCTTACCGGCGCTTATAAGGTCCAGCATCTGGATGTGCGCAACCAGGTGGTCCTGACCAACAAGACGCCTACAGGCCTGGTGCGGGGATTTGGCGGGCCTCAAATGTACTTCGCGCTCGAGCGCCTGATGCAACGGATAGCCGTCGAGCTGGATCTGGATCCCCTGGATGTCATTGTCCGCAACCTGATCGATGCCGACGCGTTTCCGTATTTGACGCCGGCGGGATCCTTGTACGACTCCGGAAATTATCAGGCGGCGGTCAAACAGGCTTGTGAAGAGGGGCGACTGGACGAACTGCTGGCGCGGCGCGACCAGGTGCGAGCAAATGGCGGGCTGTACGGCATCGGCTATGCCATGATTGTCGAGCCGTCCATTTCCAACATGGGCTATATCACCACCGCGCTGACACCTGAAGAGCGGGCCAAGGCCGGCCCAAAGAATGGCGCGAATACCAGCGCCACCGTCAATGTGGATGGCCTGGGCAGCGTGAGCGTAATGATTGACTCCGTGCCGCAGGGCCAGGGCCATCGTACCGTCGTCGCCCAGGTGGTGGCCGATGCCCTGGGGCTGGAACCCGGCGATATCGTGGTCAATACCGAGCACGACACGCAAAAGGACGGCTGGTCCATCGCCGCGGGCAATTACTCCAGCCGTTTTGCCGGCGCGGTGGCGGGTACGGTGCATCTTGCCGCGATGAAGGTGCGTGACAAGCTGGCACTCATTGCCGCCGAGGCATTGCAGGCCTCGCCGGACGAGCTTGTCTTTGCCCGGCGAAAGATCTTCGCGGCGTCGAACCCCGAGCATAAGCTGGCGTTCCATCGTGTGGCCGGCAATGCGCATTGGTCCCCGGCCACGCTGCCCTCGGGCATGGAGCCCGGCCTGCGCGAAACGGTGTTCTGGACGCCTCCGCAATTGGCGGCGCCCGACGAAAAAGATGTGATCAACAGCTCGGCGGTCTATGGCCTGGTCTTTGACATATGCGGGCTGGAGGTGGACAAAGTGACCGGGAAGGTTCGCATCGACCGCTATGTCACGCTGCATGACGCCGGGAGAATCCTCAATCCCGCCCTGGCGGACGGTCAATCCCGGGGCGGATTCGCGCAAGGCGTAGGCGCCGCGTTGATGGAAGAGTTCGCCTACGGCGAGGATGGCAGCTTCCTGTCCGGCACGTTCGCCGACTACCTGGTGCCGACCACCTGCGAGGTTCCCGACCCGACGATCCTGCATATGGCGACGCCGTCTCCGTTCACGCCGCTGGGAACGAAGGGCATCGGCGAGGGCAACAACATGAGCACGCCGGTTTGCATTGCAAATGCCGTGGCCGATGCGCTTGGTGTGGCCGATATCCGCCTGCCTCTTACTCCCTCCCGGATCCACGAGCTGCTGGCTGTCGCCGAGCCCGAGCCAAGCGGGGCGGGCGTTGCGTCCCGGCCAAGCGCGCCTGCGCAGGCCAAAGGCAAGGGAGGGCACGCGCTCACCATGTCCGGGTCGGTGAACCTGGCCGCCACGCCCGAGCAGGTGTATGCGGTATTGCTGGATCCGGCCGCGCTGGCGCGAGTCGTTCCAGGATGCCGCGAGCTTACCTCGATCGGCGACAACCATTACCGTGCCGACGTCACGATAGGCATAGGCCTGGTCAAGGCTCGCTACCTGGCCGAGGTCAGGCTGAGTGATCTGGATCCACCGCACGGCCTGTCCCTGGGCGGAAGCGGGGTCAGTCCTCTGGGGTCCGCGGAAGGCGATGGCCGCCTGAGGCTGGAAGCCACGCCGGATGGAACGCGCTTGTCGTATGACTATGAAGTGGCCGTGAGCGGCAAGGTTGCCGCTGTGGGAGGCCGCATGCTGGAAGGCGCGGCCAAGGTCGTGCTGCGGCAGTTGTTCGAGCAGCTCGGGCGTCAGGCCGTCGGCGGCGCCGAGGCTTCGGACCGTTCATGGTGGAAGCGCGTCCTGAAACTGTTGGGGGTGTCGAAATGAAGCCGGCTGGTTTTGACTATATACGCGCCGATACGGCGCAGGAAGTGGTGGAGAGCCTGGCGCAATACGGCGAAGACGCCAAGATTCTTGCAGGGGGGCAGTCGTTGATGCCCATGCTGAACATCCGCCTGGCCCAGCCCCGGATTCTGGTCGATATATCCCGATGCGCGGATCTGGACTATGTCCGTATCGAAAACGGCTATCTGGCGGTTGGTGCGGCGGCGACGCAAGCCAGCGTGGAAACGCGGCGCGGCCTTGCCGATGAAGTTCCGCTGTTGAAGCTGGTTTTCCCGTGGATTTCGCATTTCCAGATCCGCAATCATGGAACCGTCTGCGGGTCGATCGCACACGCGGATCCAAGCGCCGAGCTGCCCCTGTGCCTGACAGCTTTGCATGGGCAGGTCGTGCTGCGCTCGAAATCGGGCCGCCGGGTCCTGGCCGCCGAAGACTTCTTCCAGGGAATGCTGCTTACCGCGGTAAAGCCGGGAGAAATCGTGGAGGAAGTGCGGTTTCCGTTGCGGGAAGAGAGTGTTCGCTACGCGTTCGAGGAGGTGTCGATGAGGCATGGCGACTTCGCC
>JBEBXF010000261.1:0-5107 GCA_040391725.1 Eoetvoesiella caeni
CCGCTAGCGTTCAATCTGAGCCAGGATCAAACTCTTCAGTTCAATCTCTGTATATATCGTATTTTCCTCGAGTGCCGAAGCACTCCGGTCATACGTCGCTTTGCTCAAAGAAAAAGCAGGTTTCTATTGACATAAAAACTTGGCTTCTTCATTTGTGCGAGCACTTGATAACTATTTGGCATCCCCTCGTGAAAGGGGTGGCCTCACGCATTCCAAGCGCCCACACTTATCGGTTGTTCAATTGTTAAAGAGCAGTCCTACTTAACCTTCCCAGCTTCACCCCGTCGCTTGCGCTTTCGAAGCTTGCTGTGTCAGCAGCAGAGAAACGAGATTATGAAGCAGTTTTTTTCGTTTGTCAAATCAGGCGGAGAAGGGTTTTTGCGTGCCGCCTGCTGGCGAAATACGACTTATCTTCCACACCCCGGTTGACTCAAACCACCGCATCGCCCCTGACCGATCCATCCAAACTTCGCCGGGCATAGCGCCTCAGGCTCGGTTCGCACGCACCCGGTCGGTGTCCCTGCGTTCTTCGTGGCCATCCGGGTAAACCCTGATGTGTGTGCCGCGAAAGAACGTAACTATAGCAAGCCTTTTAACCCCGCGCAACTCGATTTCCCCCCAAAATCCCCCCGCCACAGGCCCATTCCCCGCCCCCAACCCCCTAACCCCTTGATCGGCTTCGGGTATTTGGTTTGACAGGAGGATGAAATTTTTTTGACCAGACGCCCACGCCCCCTCGATACCCGCCCCAAAACCCCCGACAAGGATCCGCCCAGAACGGAAAAACGGAGAATTGGCCGATCGATCGGCGACTCGCTGGAAGCCGCCATGCTCGCTCGACTCGTCATGGCACAAATGCGCGACGGCGCAGCCCGGCCTGTCTTACTGTCTTATCTTGTTAGATAAGTAAGGCGTGGCTTTACTTACATTACGTCCGCAGCAGCGGCGCGAACTTCTGGCGCAGCTTGGCCATTTTGGGTGAAATGACCATCTGGCAATAGCCCTGCTGCGGATGCCTGGCGTAATAGTCGCGATGGTAGTCTTCGGCTGGCCAGAACTTGGGCGCGGGTTCGAGGCGGGTTTCCAGCTTGCGGCCCAACAGCTCCTGGGTTTGCGCCATGACTTTGCGCGCCACCTCTTTTTGCTGCTCGGTTTCATAAAAGACGACCGACGCATACTGCGTGCCGGCATCCGCCCCCTGCCGATTCAAGGAAGTGGGGTCGTGCGTGGCAAAAAATATTTCCAGTATGGTTTGCAGATCGATGACGCTGGGGTCGAAACCAATCCGCACCACTTCGACGTGATCGGTATCGCCGCCACATATCTGCTCGTAGCTCGGGTTCTCGATGCGCCCGCCGCTATAGCCGGACACCACCTCGCTCACTCCACGCACAGCCTGGAACACCGACTCCGTGCACCAGAAGCAGCCGCCGCCTAAAGTGACAAACTCGAGTTGGGGATTTTCTGTGTTTTCCATCATGGATCCTCAAGGACGCTTCATTCACAATCCGTTCAATCACTATATCGCAGTGCCTGCCAGTCAATGATGCACGACGAGCCTGAACAGCGCGGGCCAATCCAGGCCGCCTATCACGAGCACAACGATGAGCCCGCCGACGGTAACGCCGATTGAACGCCACCACCCTTTGCCCGTCGAGCCTCGGTGAATGACGACTCGCAGAATGATCACCAACAGCAAAACGATACCTGCGGCAATAAGATGAGCCATGGCCTGTTCCTTTCTATTCGCGCTACTGCGTTTACTTTTGTTTTGCCTAAACGAGAAACCGCCCGCCACGGAACGCATCCACGCTCCCGGGAGCCGGCAAGCCCTTATTTCTCAGTATCGGCACCAGCACCGGCATCGGCCAGCGACAATATCCATTTTGCCAGCTCGCGCGCCTCGGCCTCGCTGACCTGCGGCTGCGCGGGCATGGGGATGGCCCCCCAGCGGCCGCCGCCGCCGCTGCGTATGCTGTGCGCCAGGTAGTCGACAGCGCCGTCATGGCCGGCAAAGCGCTGGGCCACGGCCCTGAAGGCGGGGCCGACCCGCTGCCTGTCCACGGTATGGCAGGCAATGCAATTTTTGGCCTGCGCCAGGCCCAGCCCCACGGCTTGCGCCCGCGCCGACGGCACGTTCAGGAACCCCGCAAGCAGCAATGGCAGCGCACAGACGAACGCCGACGACAAAACGGCGGAGCCCCGCGGCTTCTTGTTGAGCTTGAACTGCATCGACATAACCATGAAACTTGCCTTCTTGTACTTGGATGGCATAAAAATAATCGCCATAAATAATCCGCGCCCGCAGATAGAATTCAGGATATAGGGCGTATTATCGGCCAGACTGCGGCGCAGCGCCATGCAACAGCGCAAGACACGGCGCCATTCGCGCGCGGTTTTGCACGGCCGGCGCAAACTCGTTCAAACCTCAAACCACTCGTCATAGAAAACAATCTTATGCTCCAGTATCCAAAGTTTGACCCCATCGCCATACAAATCGGGCCCGTGGCCGTTCACTGGTACGGACTTATGTACCTGGTAGGCTTCGCGCTCGTCTGGATTCTTGGACGCTGGCGCATCCAGCACGGCAAAAGCAAGCTTACCGTGTCCGATCTGGAAGACCTGATCTTTTATTGCGTGCTTGGCGTGGTCGTCGGCGGACGCCTGGGCTACGTGTTGTTTTACCAGCCTTCCCAATACCTGGCGCACCCGCTGGAAATTTTTTACCTGTGGCAAGGCGGCATGTCGTTCCATGGCGGCCTTATCGGCGTCATTACCGTATTGCTGCTGTTCGCCCGCAAGAAAAAATGCCGGTTTCTTGAAGTCGGCGATTTCATCGCCCCGCTGATTCCGCTTGGCCTGGCGGCCGGCCGCCTGGGCAACTTCATCAACGGCGAACTATGGGGCCGCCCCACCACCGTGCCCTGGGGCATGGTCTTTCCGCAAACCGGCGACGGGATTCCACGCCACCCCTCGCAGCTTTACGAAATGGGACTCGAAGGCTTTGCCTTGTTCGCCATTTTATGGTGGTTCGCCAGAAAGCCGCGCCCCGTGGGGCAAACGAGCGCGGTCTTTCTGATGGGCTACGGGGCATTCCGGTTCCTGGTGGAATTTACCCGCGCGCCCGACGCCTTCCTGGGGCTTTTGGCCGGAGGACTATCGATGGGTCAATTATTGTCTCTGCCCATGATCGTCATTGGCGCGATTCTTTTTTTCCATTCAGGAAAATCGAACCGCGCACCGACACCGTAACGGTTTCGGTTCCGCCCTCGAGCGGCACGGCGGCCTTGTCGGCGGCCATCGCCATCATGCGCGGCGCGGGCTGATAAGGCTGCACGCCCGAGCCGCCCAGCTCTACATTGCGCAATGCATACGAGGAATAGCCGAAAGCATCGGTCAAAGCCTGGGCACGCTGCTGGAAGGCCTTGACGGCTTCGGCCAGAAGGCTTTGCTCGGCCTTGGCCCGTGCTTCGCGCGATACTGAAAACGCCAAACCGGCAATAGGCATGCGATCGCTCAAGGTATTGGCCAGCTTCGAGGCCGCCTCGAAGTCGGTGGACTCGAGGATGATTTCGCCGCGCCCGCGCCACGAGGTTATCTTGCCGCTTTTGTCGGTAAACGGGTACAGGTTGTAGCTGCCGCTGCGCGCCTTGACCTTGGCATTGCCCTTGGCCTGATCCATGACGCTGTTCAGGGTCTTGCCCAGCGCGGCGGCAACCTTGGCCTGCGATGCATCGGTCAATTCGGCCGCCAACGTGATCTTGACCGTGTCTTGCGCCACCACGGACGAAGCTTCCGCGTTCAGCGAAGCCTGAGGCCACTTGGCGCCGGCCTGTTGCTCCGCGCCGGGCGCTTGCGCATAGGCCGGCGCCTGAGCCGCGAACGCGCAAGCCAGGGCCAGCGCCGCAACACACAACAGTTGTTTACGCTTTATTCGACCACGCGCCAAAGCGCAAGCCTCGGACTTCAGGCCGAGGCCAAGCGAGGCAAGGTCGATACGGCGCCGAAGGCGTCCCCGCATTGTGGAGGAGAGGCTCCGGCCTTCAGGCCGGAGTTCTTCAAATTGATTCATACCATTTCCCCATAAAAGAAAAAGCCCGTCGTGGAACGACGAGCTTTTTGAAAAATGCCCCGCCTGTGCCGTCTAGACCGGCATCCTGGAACCGAGGGTTCAAGGTTGGTCGCCATCAGTCAAACTCTGGGATCACCAAATTAAGGTGTTCACGCCTGTTTGTCAATCCGGCAACCTGCATGCCATAAGCATTGGTTCAAGGAATGTATGGTCGTGTCACAAACACTGCAGGGACTAACGGTTAGGCTACGCCGACCGGCACGGCCGCGCAACCAATATTGGGTTACTGACTTTTATTTACCTGAGGCGGCTCCGATGACTTGATCGATCATGCCGTGCATGTCGTCGATTTTACGCTTGAAATCGCCGACGGCGACATTGCTGAGCGGCCCGTCAGGCGCGCGCATGGCCAACAGCTCGGCGGCGATCTGGATGGCCGCCATGACGGCGATGCGTTCGTTGCTGGCAATTTTACCAGACCCTTTCACACCCAGCATGCGTTGGTCGACAAGCCGAACCGCCGCAAGCAGAGCGTCTTTTTCGTCTGGGGCGCAGGCCAGGGAATAGTCCCGCCCCAAAATGGATACGTCGATGCGTTCCATGGCATTACTCCTGAGACGCGCCAGGCAGACGCTCTAGTATGGCATCGATGCGATCTTTGGCGGCGCCCGCCGCGGCGCGCAGCCGATCTGCTTCGGACTGGCTGGCCTGCAAGGTTTGCGCAACCTTGTCGTAGTCGGCCTTGTAGCGCGAGGCTTCGAGCCGCAGCTCGAGCTGCGCGGCCTCGGCCTGGGCACGCACGGCGCCAATCTCGTTGTCGTGTTCGGAAAGACGCTGAGCCACGGAAGCGTGCTCGTTCAGTTGGCGGGCCAACTGATCGCGCAGCGCGCTGCGCTCTTGCTGCAGGCTGGTAAGCTGCGCCTGCAGCGACGCGCGCTCGGCCTGAAGCTGGCGGGTCAACTGCACCATTTGCCCGATGCGGGCAGCGAGGGTATCGAGATCTTGCAACATGGGCGTTATCGTAAACCATCCCTC
>JBEBXF010000262.1:0-5085 GCA_040391725.1 Eoetvoesiella caeni
CTCTGCTGATAGGCACCTCCACAGCGGGCCTTTTTTCAGTCGCCGCCCAGGTGCTGGTTCCCATGGCCGCCACACTGTCCAGGCCGCAACATGCCGGCCGCGCCGTCGGGCTGGTAATGAGCGGCCTGCTGACGGGCATTCTGCTTGCGCGCAGCGTCGCCGGACTGCTTTCGGGCCTGGGCGGCTGGCCCACCGTCTATCGTGTGTCGGGTATCGTCATGGTGGCCATTGCCCTGGCGCTGTGGCGCGTTTTGCCCGAGTCCCGCAACAAACAATCGCCCAGCTATCTTCACGTATTGGCATCCATGCTTACCCTGCTGCGCAAACAGCCGCGCCTGCGAACCCGCTCCCTGCTCGGAGGGCTTTCCTTCGCCTCCGTCAGCGCGCTGTTCTCGACCATGGCCTTGCTACTGTCCGGCCCCAACTACCAAATGGGGGATGCGGGCATCGGCCTGATCGGCCTGGTCGGGGCCGCGGGAGCAATGATGGCGGGCTTTGCGGGCCGACTGGCCGACAAAGGCCGGGGCCAGACGGTCACCACCGCCTGCACGGCCGTGCTGCTGGCAAGCTGGGGATTGCTTTGGCTGGGCAACGACAGCCTGGGCTGGTTCATTGCGGGCATGCTGTTCATCGACCTGGCGCTGCAAGGCGTGCACATCAGCAACCAGGCTATTGTCTATGGCCTGGAGCCGCAGGCGCGCTCGCGCGTCAACGCCGTGTACATGACCAGCTATTTCATCGGCGGCGCGTCGGGTTCGGCCCTGGGCGCCCTGGCCTGGCATTATGGCGACTGGCCGGCCACCTGCGGCCTGGGAGCCCTGCTGGCACTGGCCACGGCGGCAGCCCTGTGGCGCGACCAAGCCGTGGCGCGCCGCGCTTGCGCACGCGCGGCCCAGCAGTAAAAAAGCCTTACCCCTCGTTCAACAAGGCCAGAAGCCCGGCCTCGTCCAGGACCGGCACGCCCAGATCCTGGGCCTTCACCAGCTTGCTGCCGGCTTCCTCGCCAGCAATCACGTAGGCGGTTTTCTTCGAGACCGAACCACTTACCTTGCCGCCCGCCGAAAGTATCAGGCGCGTCGCTTCGTCGCGCGTCAGCGTGGGCATGGTCCCGGTCAGCACGAGCGTCTTGCCGGCCAGGGCCAGGCCCGCCGGGCCGGCTTCCAGATGAGGACGCACGCCCGCACGCTCCAGGGCGTGGATCACGTCGCGGTTATGCTGCTCGCCGAAGAATTGCCGGATGGAGTGGGCCACCACGGGCCCCACGTCGTTCACCTCCAGCAATTGCTCTTCGCTGGCCTGGATCACCGCTTCCACCGACCCGAAATGGCGCGCCAGATCGCGCGCCGTGGTTACGCCCACATGGCGAATGCCCAAGGCGAACAGCAAATGGCCCAGCCCCGGCTCGCGGGCTTTCTCCAGCGCCTCGATCAGGTTCTCGGCCGACTTGCGGCCCATCCGCTCGTACAGCAGCAGGTCTTCCACCTTCAGGGTGAACAGGTCGGCCAACGATTTGACGCGGCCGCTGTCCACCAGTTGATCCACCAGCTTTTCGCCCAGCCCTTCGATGTCCAGGGCTTTGCGGCCCGCCGCGTGGATCAGGCTTTGCTTGCGCTGCGCCGCGCAGAACAGGCCGCCCGTGCAGCGGGAAATGGCTTCATCCTCCAGGCGCCGGATGGCGGAACCGCACACCGGACACTGCGTGGGCATCACGAACAACGCAGCCCCTTCGGGGCGCAGTTCGATGACCGGGCCGACCACTTCGGGAATGACGTCGCCGGCGCGGCGCACAATGACCGTATCGCCGATCCGGACGTCCTTGCGGCGGATTTCGTCTTCGTTGTGCAGCGTGGCGTTGGTGACCGTGACCCCGCCAACGAAAACGGGTTTCAAGCGCGCCACGGGGGTAATCGCCCCAGTGCGTCCCACCTGGACCTCGATGCCCAGCAACTGCGTGGTTTCCTCCTGGGCGGGAAACTTGTGCGCCAGGGCGAAGCGCGGCGCCCGCGCCACATACCCCAACACTTCTTGCGCAGCCAGTGAATTGACCTTGTATACGACGCCATCGATGTCGAAAGGCAGTTGGCCCCGTCCGGCGCCCGTCTCTGCGTAGAACTCCAGCAGGCCCTTGGCGCCCCTGACCACGCGGCGGTCGCGGTTGACCGGCAAACCCAGCGATTCGAACCAATCGAGCATCTGCGCATGGCTGGCGCAGGGCGCGCCTTCGTTGTCGCCCTCGCCGGCGGGCGCATCGAACAGACCGGCCTGCCCGGCCGCCGGCGCTGCGGGCCGGGCGCCGACGATTTCGCCCCAGCCGTAGCTGAAAAACCGCAGCGGGCGCTGGGCCGTAATACGCGGATCCAATTGGCGCAGGCTGCCGGCCGCCGCGTTGCGCGGATTGACGAAAATTTTGTCGCCGCGCGCCTGCTGGGCTTGGTTGAGGCGCTCGAAATCGGCGCGATTGATCAGAACCTCGCCGCGCACCTCCAGCACGGCGGGGGCATCGCCCTTGAGCTTCAAGGGCACGGAGCGCATGGTTCGGATATTGCTGGTGACGTTTTCGCCCACTTGCCCGTCGCCGCGGGTGGCGGCCTGGACCAGCAGACCATGCTCGTAGCGCAAATTGATGGCCAGGCCATCGAACTTGAACTCGGCGGAATACTCGACCAGCTCGTCGGCCCGCAGCAGGCCGGCATCGCGCAAGGTATCGGAAACCCGCTTGTCGAAAGCGAACACGTCGTCTTCGGAAAAACCGTTGCCCAGCGAACGCATGGGCCGCGCATGGCGCACGCTGTCCAGGGAGGCCAGGGGTGCACCGCCCACGCGCTGCGACGGGGATTCGGGCACGATCAGTTCGGGGTACTGATTCTCGATGGCCTGCAGGCGCAGCATCAGCCTGTCGTATTCGGCATCGGACACCTGGGGGGCGTCCTGCACATAATAAAGATAGTTGTGGTGCTCGATGGTCTGGCGCAATGCCTGAAGCTCCTCCCGGACTTCGGGAGGCACAAGGGCCGTACCGTTCACGAGAACAACCTTACCGTGCGGGCATCGCAAGCCGGAAAGCCCTGGCTTTCCAGCTTGGCATACAGCTGAAACAGCTGCGCATCGATCGTGGGGTCGGCGCCATCGGCGAGAGGCCGGCCCTGGTCATCGACAAGCTCGGCATCGAGCCTGGCGGCCAGATCCCGGCCCACGCTGGCCATGCGGCTAAAAGCCTGTTCGTCGGGCGGACTGTTGGGCAAATCCAGCAGCAGATCCAGCTTGTCCACGCCCGCGGACTGCACATCGTCCACCAGCAGGCCGTCGAACAGCACGGTAAAGCGGGGCACGCCCGAGTCGGACATCCAGGCCAATTGCCGGCCATGCGGCAAGAAGCCGGTGTTTTTAAGAACCTGCGCCACATCAGCCACAGGCTGTGTTCCCCTCAGCTTCAAGGTAAGGCCCACCGTGGCGTCCAGGTCGGCGCACAGCGCATCGAGCTCGCGGGCCCGGGCCAGCACCTGCGCCTGCTCGGGGCCTTCGACCGAGCCATCGAACCGTTCGGCCAGGCTTTGCGCGATGGCCCATAGATGCGACCACTCGATATCCGTGAGGGCCCCGCTGCGGTTGGCCAGCAGCACCGCCAGTTGCAGGGAGTCGTACGACTCGTTTTCGCGCAGGCGCATACGATGCACATTGCCATCGTGCGTGGCAAAAATACGCACGGGCTTGCCGCCCACCTTGTCCACCTCCCGGATCGCCTGGTACAGCTGCAGACCCGGCACAGGCTGGGCAAAACCGATGTCGATGACCGCCTCGCAGGTCGGGTCGGCCTCGACCTCTTCGTCGTCCGCCTCGTCCCGCTGCGCCAGGCTGGCCATGCCAGGCTCGCGCCGCCCCGACGGCACGCCACCCATGAGCGGATCATGCTCGCCCTCGGGAAAGTGTTCCTGCATGCGCTGGCGCACACGCCTGTCCTGCCACCAGTTGAAGCACAGCACGACGACGATCAAGACCACGCCCAGAGAAATCAGCCCGATTTGCAGTTCACTCATTTTTTGTTCCGCCGCATCACGATACGTTAACCTTTCTTGTCTTACACTTCGGCCAATTGCATGGCAGAGTCGATATCCACCGCGACAATGCGCGACACGCCCTGCTCCTGCATGGTGACGCCAACCAGTTGCTTGGCCATCTGCATGGCAATTTTATTGTGGGAAATAAATAAAAACTGCGTCTGGTCGCTCATGTTGGCCACCAGATTGGCATAGCGTTCGGTGTTGGCGTCGTCCAGCGGTGCGTCGACCTCGTCAAGCAGGCAGAACGGCGCCGGATTGAGCTTGAACAACGCAAACACCAGGGCCGTGGCGGTAAGCGCTTTTTCACCGCCCGACAGCAAATGGATGGTGCTGTTGCGCTTGCCGGGCGGCTGCGCCATGACCTGCACCCCCGCATCCAGGATTTCTTCGCCGGTGATCACCAGCTTGGCTTCGCCCCCGCCGAACAGCCTGGGAAAAAGCTCGCCGAAATGCCCGTTGACGGTATTGAAGGTTTCCTGCAGCAGCTCGCGCGTTTCACGATCGATCTTGCGAATGGCGTCTTCCAGGGTTTCAATGGCGCTGCATAGATCCTGATATTGCGAATCCAGGAAGCCCTTGCGCTCGCGCCCCGCGTTCAGCTCGTCGAGCGCCGCAAGATTCACCGACCCCAGGCTGTCGATCTGGCGCGAAATCCGCTGTACTTCGGACTGCAGCCAATTGACGCGGCGCCATTCCTCGGGACGGTCGTTCAGCAAGACCTGGAGCGAAGCGCGGTCGACCTGGGCGGCATCGAGCTGTTCGGAAAATTGCTCGACCGCCAGACGCGCCGCCTGCTCTTGCAGTTGCAACTCGGTAATGCGCGCGCGGCGCGGTTCCAGCGTGCGTTCGAGCGTCACGCGCTCTTCGTCGGCGGCGCGCAGCAAGGCGGCAAGATTATCCAGCTCGATACGCGCCCGGTTCAGCGCTTCTTCACGTTCGGCGCGCTGCTCGAGGGCGTCCTGCAGGCCGGCTTGCGCCGCCGAAGCATCCAGTTCGAAAAGCTCGCCCTGCAAGCCTTCGAGTTCGT
>JBEBXF010000263.1:0-5063 GCA_040391725.1 Eoetvoesiella caeni
CCTGTTCGAGCAGGTACGACACGCCGCCCTTGCCCGACTGGCTGTTGACGCGGATGACCGCATCGTAGCTGCGGCCCAGGTCGGCCGGGTCGATGGGCAAGTAGGGCACTTCCCAGAGCGCATCGGGCTGTTGCTGCGCAAAGCCTTTTTTGATGGCGTCTTGATGCGAGCCCGAGAAGGCGGTGAAGACCAGGTCGCCCGCATACGGATGGCGCGGGTGCACCGGCAACTGGGTGCAGTATTCGACGCAGCGGCGGACTTCGTCGACGTCGGAGAAGTCCAGGCCGGGGTGGATGCCCTGGGTGTACAGATTGAGCGCCAAGGTGACCAGGTCGACGTTGCCGGTGCGCTCGCCGTGGCCGAACAGGCAGCCCTCGATGCGGTCGGCGCCGGCCATGACGGCCAGTTCGGCCGCCGCCACGGCGGTGCCGCGGTCGTTGTGCGGGTGGACGCTAAGCACGATGCAGTCGCGGTGTTCGAGACGGTTGTGGATCCATTCGATCTGGTCCGCGTACATATTGGGCGTGGTGGCCTCGATGGTGGCGGGCAGGTTGAAGATGATCTTGGAGTCGACCGTGGGCTGCCAGGCCTGGGTGACGGCGTTGCATACCTGCAGCGCGAATTCGGGTTCGGTCGTGCTGAAGACTTCGGGCGAGTATTCGTAGCGCCAGTAGGTTTCGGGATGTTCGCCGGTGTACTTTTTGATGAGCCGGGTGCCGTTTACCGCGAGATCCCTGACTTCGTCCTTGCTCATGTTGAAGACGATCTTGCGGAAGGCGGGCGCGCAGGCGTTGTACATGTGCACAATGGCCTTCTTGGCGCCGGCGGCCGCTTCGACGGTGCGATGGATGAGGTCGTCGCGGGACTGGGTGAGGACGATGATGGTGACGTCGTCGGGAATGAGGTTTTCGTCGACCAGCTTGCGCACGAAGTCGAAATCGGTCTGCGAAGCCGAGGGGAAGCCGACTTCGATTTCCTTGAAGCCGATTTTGACGAGCTGCTGGAACATACGCAGCTTGCGCTCGACGCTCATGGGTTCGATCAGCGCCTGGTTGCCGTCGCGCAGGTCGGTGCTCATCCAGATGGGCGGATGGGTAATCCGCTTGCTGGGCCAGGTGCGCTCGGCGAAGTCGCGCGCGAACGGCACAAATGGGCGATATTTGTCGGATGGGTTGGAGAGCATTTGGTGCACCTATTTGACTGAGTCTGTACGTTATTTTATTACCGAAGAGCCTGGGGTGAAACCCGGATCACGGGCTAGGGGCCCACGGCAATACAGAGGAAAACAAGGTGGCGGATACAGGCTGCCGAACTGCCACGAAGCGCTAGGCTCGGCAACCGGTCGGTAGTAGCAGCGACAGCGCCAGGGGAAGGCGCGCAAGAAGAGTACCCGCAGCCGAACCAGCCGCGTGGCGGCTGGAGGCGTTTGCAAAGAAATGGTGCGCGGGATTCATGATTGACAGTCAAACATATTTTGACCCTTTTGGCAAGGGCGGGCCGGTGCCGCGCTAGGGGGCTTCGCTGTCGAGAAGCGCGGCATGCTTGGCTGAAAGCTGGATTTTACCGAAACGCCCCGCGCGCAATTCGCGGTGGGCGCGTTGCAAATCGCCAACGGTCATGGGGTCGCGCCTGTCTTGCCAGGCCCAATTCAATACCTCGCGGGCGGGCGTGGACAAATGCTTCAGAAGCTCGGCCAGGGTTTCGGCGCTGACCAGCCGGGCTTGCGACCAGCGCCGGGTGCTCTGGATAAATCCGTACAGAAAATAGGCAATAATCAGGGTGCACAGCGCCACCACGCCCCACCAGAAAAACGGGTTGTAGCGTTTCAGGAACTCGACGATTTGCGCGCCCAGGGCGTGCAAGCCGGTATAGTCCAGGTCTCGGCCGAAGGCGATGAGGCGGTTCAGAAGGTCGTACCAAACAAGGGCGACGGCCGCGACCACGACGGTGCAGAGTATTTTTTGCGCAGCGGTGAGCTTTAATAGCGTGTTGCGCAATACGGCGTCGTCCTGACGGGTGGGCTGGTGTTGTGTAATCGAATTCATGCCGGTTATTTTACCTATGCTATCGCGTCAATCTCTAGAGCTTCGCCAAAGCCAGCAATTGGCACTGACCCCGCAACTGCAGCAGTCGATTCGATTCCTGCAGATTTCGGCGCAGGATCTCGACGCCGAGCTGGCGCAGGCGCTGGAGGACAACCCCCTGCTGGAGCTCGATGAAGAGTATGACACCGAAGCGGCACCTGCGGTAGCGGAAACGGCGCCTGTCGAGCACGACGACCTGCCGATGCCGGGCGCCGTCAATCGCGGCCAGGGCGACGACGATTACACGCCGTTCGAGTCCAGCGCGCCGGACTCCCTGTCGCAGTATTTGCTGAAACAGTTGCAACTGACGCACGCCTCGCCCCGCGACCGGGCGCTGCTTACCGTGCTGATCGACGACCTGGATGAAAACGGCTACCTGGTGACGCCGTTGCAGGAAATTCACGACGATCTGCCGGAGCAGCTGGACGTGGATATCGACGAGCTGCGCGCCGTGCTGCGCCTGCTCCAGTCGTTCGATCCGCCGGGGGTCGGCGCGTCGTCGCTGAGCGAATGCCTGCTGCTGCAACTGGAGCAGAACAAAAGCACGGTCGATCCCGACGTGCTGGGGCGCGCGCGCGAGCTGGTGCACAAGCATCTGGATCTGCTGGCCGGGGGCAATCTCAACCGCCTGCGCGAGGCGCTGTCGTGCTCGGACGAACAGCTGCGCGCGGCCCATGTGCTGCTGCTCAGCCTGGATCCCAAGCCGGGCCGGGCCTGGTCGGGGTCGCAGGCCGACTACATCAACCCGGAAATCCTCGTGCGCAAGGCGGCGGGGCGCTGGCAGGCGCGGCTCAACAGCAATGTCGTGCCCCGCGTGCGCGTGAATGCTCTGTATGAAAAGCTGCTGCGCGAAAGCCGGCCGGCTCGCGGGGCTGGATCCGGAGCGGCGGGGGAGAATCCGGCGCCGGATGCGCATTCCGCGCGCCATAAGGAGGAAGACGGCGCCGAAGACGGCACTGCCGCCGAGGCTTTGGGTCGGGCCGATACCGTTGACGCCGTCGATGCGGCGGTGTCCGAGGCAAGGCCCGGCGCCGATCTGCACAGCCAGTTGCAATCCGCCCACGGCCTGGTGAAAAGCGTGGCGCAGCGGTTCGAAACCATATTGCGGGTTGCCCGGGTGGTGGTCGAGCGCCAGCAGGCGTTCTTCGAGCAAGGGCCCCAGGCCATGCGTCCGCTGTTGCTGAGGGATATTGCGCTGGAGCTGGAAATGCATGAGTCCACGGTGTCGCGCGCGACGCGGCAAAAATACATGCAGACCCCTTGGGGGGTGTTCGAGCTCAAGTATTTTTTCGGCGCAGCCCTGGACACCGACGGCGGCGACGCTACGTCGGCAACGGCGGTGCGCAGCCTGATCCAGAAGCTGGTTGCGCAGGAGCGGCCCGAGAAGCCGCTGTCGGACAGCCAGTTGATGGCCCAACTGGCCGAGCAGGGGGTGGTGATCGCCCGGCGCACGGTGGCCAAGTACCGCGAAGCGGCGGGTATTGAAACCGCCGCCTTGCGCAAGGCGCGGGCGCAGCTCAAGCGCTGACGGCTTGGGCCTCCGGCTTTGCCGCCGCCGGGCTGTTTCCGCTGTCAGGACTAGGGTTATTCCCTTAATTTCAGCGGCGAGGCGTGCGATTTTGGCCGCAGATACAAAATAAATCCTTTGGGTGATTGCATTTTTGTTGCGACCAGATGATAATTGTTCTCATGTTCATTTGTATCTGCAACGCTATCACCGAGCGCCAGGTTCAATCCGCAGTCGCGGACGGTGCGCTCACTATGTCCGACCTTCAAGGGCAACTTGGGGTCGCGACTTGCTGCGGGCATTGCGCCGAAACGGCGGCCGAATATCTGCCGGGCGGCCGTTATGCCGGCCACATCCCCGCGCCCGAGCTCGGCGCCCTGGTTGTCGATGCGGCCAACGACGCCTCCGTCTCGGTCGTCATGATCGAAGAAATCGCACGGCGCGCCTGAATCGCACCCAAACCAGCCGCGTATCCAAAAAACCAAGCCTGGAGTCTGAACGGTCGCGCTTGAATCGTCCAGGGCGTTGTTCACGCCTACTTTGCGCTTTCCCCGGGCCGTTGTCGTAAGTGGTTACAATAAATCCGGCGCCGGCGCCAAAAAAAATACCGCCAGTCCTCGTGCCGATCAGGCCGTTCGTTCGTCCTGAAAATCCGGCGGTTTCCTCTTTCCTTCGGCTGTTGCATCCCAAGTTTACGGCTTTTGTCGAGTAGCCGTTTCAATAAACAGTTTCATTCCCATTTGTGCCTTGTCACGCATTGCGTCGTTCTATGCGGGGAATTTGGCGTTCTGCGCCGATGTTTTTGCCGTATAGCCGTGTTAGCCTATTGGTCACAGGGAAGCGCTCGGGGGGAATTTCAAACTGGTTTCGCAGCGCTTGCCCCGGCATCCACGAGCCAGGCCCTTTGCAGGCCGCCTTTGATGCTGCAGTTTCTGCCGGCGCCAAGCTGGCTTTACAAGATTTGGGAGCATGGCCATGAAAGGCGATAAAAAAGTAATTCAATTTCTGAACGCGCAGCTCAAGAACGAGCTGACGGCGATCAACCAGTACTTCCTGCACGCCCGCATGCTTAATCATTGGGGATTCAACAAGCTCGGAAAGCACGAGTACGACGAATCCATCGGCGAAATGAAGCACGCCGACCGGCTGATCCAGCGTATTTTCATGCTGGACGGCCTGCCCAACCTCCAGGACTTGCACAAGCTGTTCATCGGCGAGTCGGTGCCCGAAATCCTGGCCTGTGACCTCAAGCTGGAAAGCGGTGCTCAAAGCACGGTCAAGGAAGGCATGGCGTATTGCGAGTCGGGGGGCGCCGATTTGGGGCGCGCCCCGGTGGCGGCGCGCGTGTACGGGGAGCGGCCGCGTGGCCTCACGGTGCCGCTGGTGCTGCACTTCCATGGCGGCACCTTCCTCTGCGGGAGCCTCGACGCGGGTTGCCACGTGGCGCGGCTGCTGACGCGTGCCGGCGCCGT
>JBEBXF010000264.1:0-5040 GCA_040391725.1 Eoetvoesiella caeni
GGCGGCTCCCGCAGCCGCCTCCTCGCCGCCACCCGCCCGGCATGCCGCCCACGAGGGAGTGAACTAATGGAACTCATATTGTCGCTTGCCATTGGCGTGCTTGCAGGCTCGGGCATATGGCTGATTTTGCGCCCCCGCACCTTCCAGGTCATCATGGGCCTGTCCCTGCTGTCTTACGCCGTCAATCTGTTCATCTTCAGCATGGGGCGCTTGAGCATCGGCGCCGCCCCCATCATCGACGCCGGCAAGGGCTCCGACCCGGCGCTGTATGCCGACCCCGTGCCGCAGGCGCTGGTACTGACCGCCATCGTCATCGGCTTCGCCACCACCGCCCTGTTCCTGGTGGTGCTGCTGGCCTCGCGCGGACTGGCGGGCAACGACCACGTGGACGGCAGGGAGGCCAATCTGTGATCGACTGGTCGGCCCATCTCCCCGTCCTGCCCATAGTCATCCCCCTGCTTGCGGGAGCCGTCCAGCTTTTGCTCAAGGACGCGCACCGGCGCGTTCGCATCGGCATCTCGTTCGCCTCGGTGCTTGCGCAACTGCTTGTCGCCATCGAACTGCTGTTCATTACCTCCGGCATACAGGCTTCGCCCTGGTTCGGCCATATCGCCGTCTACCTGCTGGGCGGCTGGCCCGCGCCATTCGGCATCGTCCTGGTGGCCGATCGGCTGGCCGCCATCATGCTGACCTTGAACGCGGTATTGGGCATCGCCGCGCTGACCTACGCCACCGCGCGCTGGGATCGCGCCGGCGTGCATTTCCATCCCTTGTTCCAGTTCTTGCTGATGGGGCTCAACGGCGCTTTTCTTACCGGCGACCTGTTCAATCTATTCGTGTTCTTCGAAGTCCTGCTGGCCGCCTCCTACGGCCTGATGCTGCATGGCTCGGGCGAAGCCCGGGTCACAGCCGGCCTGCACTACATCGTCACCAACCTCGTAGCCTCCTTCTTGCTGCTGATCGCCATGGCGCTCGTCTATGGCGTGACGGGCACGCTCAACATGGCCGACCTGGCCGTGCAGGCGGGGCGGCTGGCCGGCTCCGACCGCATACTGTTCGAAACCGCCGCCGCCATCCTGGGCATCGCCTTTCTCATCAAGGCGGCGGCATGGCCGCTGAACTTCTGGTTGCCCAATGCCTATGGCAGCGCGTGCGCGCCCGTAGCGGCGATCTTCGCCATCATGACCAAGGTCGGCATCTATGCGCTCCTGCGCCTGGGGTCGCTGCTGCTGCCCACCGGCGCGCCCGCGGCGTTCGGCGGCGAATGGATGTTCTCGCTGGGGCTGGCCACGCTGATGTTCGGCATCATCGGCATGCTGGCCACCCAACAAACCGAACGCCTGATCGGCTATTGCGTCATCAGCTCGTCGGGCACGCTGCTGACCGCCCTGGGCATGCCCGGCGTCACCGTGACCGGCCCGGCGCTGTTCTACCTCATCAACTCGGTGCTGGCGCTGGGAGCCTTTTATCTGCTCATCGAGATGGCCGAACGCAGTCGCAGTTTCGGCGCGGACGTGCTGGCCATCAGCCTCGAGGCCTTCGACCTGGACGATCCCGAATCTCCCGATCACTCCGACGACGTCGTGGGCGTTGCCCTGCCGGCCGCCATGGCATTCCTGGGCATGGCCTTCATTGCCTGCAGCCTGCTGGTCATCGGCCTGCCGCCCCTTTCCGGCTTCGTTGCCAAATTCTCCTTGTTGTCCGCGGCCCTGCAGACATCCAGCACCGACTCGCCCTCGCTGGACGCCTGGCTGCTGGTGGGCGCCGTCCTGGTCTCGGGGCTGGCGGGCATCATTGCGCTTACCCGGGCCGGCATCCGCCTGTTCTGGAGCACCGACGATTCCGTAACGCCGCGCCTGCGCATCAGCGAAGCCGCCCCGGTCGCCTTCCTCGTCCTGTGCTGCGTGGGCCTGGCCGTCTGGGCCGGGCCGGTGCTGGCTTATCTGAACGACACGGCGTTGGCCCTGGACAATCCTCAGTCCTACATCCAGGCGGTGCTGCGGCAGCCCGCGGCGTTGCCTCTGCCCGGAGGCACGCCATGAAACGCGTCCTCTATTGGCTGCTCATGCCGGCCCTGCTGCTCGCCATCTGGCTGCTGCTGAACGAAACCGTTTCCACCGGCCAGATCGTGCTCGGCGCCATCCTGGCGCTGCTGCTGTCGTGGGCCGCCATGGCCTTGCGGCCCTTGCGCTCCACCCCCAAAAAACCGCTTACGCTGGTTCGGCTGCTGGCGAACGTCGTCGTCGACATCACCAAGTCCAATCTCGCCGTAGCCCGCCTCATCTGGCTGGGGCCCGAGTCGCATACCCCCGGGTTCATCCGCATCCCCCTGGAGCTGCGCGACCCGCATGGCCTGGCCGCGCTGGCCTGCATCATCACCTATACCCCGGGCACCGTCTGGGCGGGATATTCCGAACCAAAAGGCTTGTTGACCCTGCACGTACTGGATCTCAAAGACGAAAACCACTGGATCCAGCTCATCAAGCTGCGCTACGAGCAACCTTTAAAGGAAATATTCGAATGAGCGCCATTCTTTACTGGGCAGGCATCTTCGCGTTGTGCTGCTTCGCCCTGGCCCTGGGCTGCGCCACCCTGCGCCTGCTGCGCGGCCCCACGCCCCAGGATCGCGTGCTGGCGCTGGACACCATGTACATCAACGGCCTGCTCATCCTGCTAGTCCTGGGCGTCCGGTTCGGCAGCAGCATTTATTTCGACATTGCCCTGCTCATCGGCCTGTTCGGTTTCGTGGGCTCGGCGGCCCTGGCCAAATTCCTGCTCAAAGGCGAGGTGATCGAACCATGACAACGCTGCCACTCTGGGCTTCCGTTCCCGCATCCATTCTGCTGGTGCTAAGCGGCATCCTCACCCTGACCGGCTCGGCGGGATTGCTGCGCTTCAAGCGCTTTTATTCACGCATGCACGCCCCCACTCTGGGCAACACCCTGGGCGTGGGTTTCGTGTTGCTGGCGTCGATGCTGGTTTCTTCCGCCATCGAAGGACATATCGTCATTCACCAGTTGCTGATCACTTTTTTGCTAATCATTGTTTCGCCTGTAACCGCGATTTTGCTCATGCAAGCCGGCTTGCGGCGCGATGCGCGGCGGCCCGTGCCCGACGAATAGACGGCGGAAATCGGGCCGATCGAGGTAAAACATTTTGTTACGAATAGACGGCGGCATTCTTCTATACTGATTCATGACTGTTCCAATCCCTATGATTGCCACGTTTTCAAGGAAACGACCATGAATCGTCAAAAACATATCCTGCCCCGTTCCGCCTCCATCGTGCTGGCTCTGGGCCTTGGGCTGGCCTCGGCCTCTGCGCTGGCCGCCGGCAGCCACTCGACAAACAGCCCCGAAGCGCAATACCAACGCGACATGGCCGCCTGCAAAGCCGGCCAGACCCAGGAAAGCAAAGCCACCTGCGAAAGAGAAGCCGGCGCCGCCCTGCAAGCCGCGCGGCACAACCAGCTTGCCAGCGAAAGCAACAATACCTACCAGGAAGATGCCACCCGCCGCTGCATGAACCTGCCCGCCGGCCAGCGGCAAGACTGCATGATGCTGATGAGCGACCCCAACGCCAAAGTGGAAGGCAGCGTAAACGGCGGCGGAATCATACGGGAAACCACCATTACCGTACCGGGCTAACCCGCCCCGTCCAATACGCCATCCATGCCGCCAGGCTCCATGCAATAACTGCCGGCTGGAACCCTGCAAGCGGGGCCGCGCCCGGCGCTCGGCCCCGCCCTAGAAGCTGTGCAAAATACCGGCCATATAGCGCGTCGTCGTACCCTGCCCTTGCCGCAGCTGATCCGACAGCGAATAACGGCTTGCCACCCCGGCCATGGCATACAGCTTGCTGCGCGGCGAAAGCGAATACACATACCCCAAAGTGGCCAATTGTCCGCTACGCGCCTTTTCGCCGTCCTGCCAATGCCAGTCAGGCTTCACATACGACCATTGCAGTTGCCACTCGCCGTTCCCGACAGGAACGGAAATACCCGCCACATAGGCATCCAGGCGCCCGCCATTGACAAACTCCTGCGCGCCAAGCCCCAGTCCCGCCGAATCGGGATCGCCGCTATCCAAGTCCACATAGCCGTTTTTCTGGCGGCTCCAGCCCAGCGACACTTTGGCGAAACCCGCTTCGTAGATCACGCCCAACTGCCACGCCTGGGGATGCGGAGCATTGGCCAGCACGTCGTCCGACAAACGGGTTTTGTCCCACGTGGCGATCAATGTCCAGGAACCGTGCACAAACCGGGCGGCCAGACTTGCCGAAGGCGATTTGCCGTTGGCATGGCCGCGGCTCGCAACGTCGAAACTGTAGCTCGCACCGAACGTCAACCCGGCCCACTGCGGCGACACATAGCTGACAGCCTGGTCTATCTGGTAATTGTCGGAAGCCTTGAAAGTCGCCCCCAGCCCCATCTCCTTCCAGGATGAAACTTCAAGCTGCTCGCCGAATCGCTTGGCCGCTGTTGGCTGGCGGCCGAATCGCCATTGACCCGCGGCCTCGCTGCCCACCCCGACCCAGGCCTGGCTGTCGAACACCCGGGCTGGCTTGTACGATGCGCCCGTCACGCCATCGAACATGCTCTCCAGCTGGAAATTCGCGAACCAGCCCTCGGACAAGGTTTCTTGCCCCTTTAGCCCGAACAGCGAGTCTGTCAACCCGCCACTGACCGCTCCGGTCGCCGACCGCCCAAGGCCATCCGGACCCGAAACATGGGTCGAGGCAATTCCCGCGTCGACGACACCATAGAGAACAACACTATCTTGCGCATTGGCCGACGCTTCGCAGACCGTCGCAAGCGCCAGAGTCAACGCTACCTTCTTCATAAAAGAAACCGGGATCCTGAAAAATCAACGGGTTCTGTTTTCCCCAAGAAAACCAACGAACGCATCGGCGTCATAGCTCCAGCTGCATGCCCATTTCCACGACCCGATTGGGCGGAATCTTGTAGAACCGCGTGCTGCGGCTGGCGTTCCTGGCCATGAAGGCAAACAGGCTGCGCCGCCAACGCATGCGGAACGGCAG